>DAOPQX010000042.1:0-16458 GCA_035348395.1 Vicinamibacterales bacterium
CGCGGGCTCGACGTCAACCTGCCGGCGTCGCGGCGGGCGCAGCAGCTGACCGAGGAGCGGGTGTTCGTCTCGGTGCCGTACTCGTTCCGAGAGGATCACCGCGTTCGCTTGAACAACGACGTCGTGCGGCTCGAGGTGCTGCAGGAGCGCATCCGGCAGGTGATGCAGAACCGGACGAGCCGCGAGGTCTTTCTCCAGAGCGACGCGGGGCTGACCGTGCAGGAGCTGTTCGACGTGATGGACCGGCTGAAGGCCGGCGGCGTCGAGAAGGTCGGGCTGGTGGCGCGGCTGCCCGAGGAGCGGTAGCGCGGTGGACAGCGTCACGGCCATCGTGCTCGAGCGGGCGCGCGAGCCGCGCAGCATGCGGCCGATGGTGGCCGCCTCGATCGCCCTGCACGTGCTGGCGCTGGCGCTGCTGATGGTCAGGCCCGACCCGTTCAGCAGCGAGAACGAGGACGCGGCCCGGTCGCTGATGACGATCAGCCTCGGCAACGGCGGCGGGCCCGACGCCGGGGGCGCCAACACGCTCGGCGCGCGGCCGGTGCAGCGCGCGGCGGCGCAGCCCGAGCCGCTGCGGGCGCCGCAGGCGCCGGCGGCCCGCACGCCGGAGATGGTGCTGCCCTCGCGGGTGGTGAAGCCGCGGCCCGGCGCGAAGCCGGCGCCCGAGCGGCCCGCGGTCCGGAACGCGCCCGAGGAGGCGGCGGGCCGCACGCCGACGACGGGGCCGGAGGAGCGGTTCGGGTCGGCCATGGCCGAGACCGGCGGGTACGAGTTCGGCTCGGGGCTGACCAGCGGCGGCGGCGGCGGGACCGGCGGATACCTCGACGTGGGCAACTTCTGCTGCCCCGACTACCTGATCACGATGCGCCGCCTGATCCAGTCGAACTGGAACGCGCGCCAGGGTGTCGAGGGCAGCGTGGTCGTGAAGTTCGTCATCCAGCGCGACGGCCGCCTCACCGACGTCGAGGTCGAGGAGCGAACGGGCCTGCCCGCCCTGGACCTGACGGCCGAGCGCGCCATCGTGATGACGCGGCAGCTGCCCCCGCTGCCGGCACCGTTCCCGGATCGTTCGCTCACCGTGCACCTGCGGTTCAACTACCGACGCTGATGCTCCGAACCAACCTCCTCGCCGCCGGGATTGCGGCGGCCCTCGGCACCGCGGTGCTGCTGGCCGGGCAGGCGCCGCCTGCGCAGCAGCCGCCGCAGGAGCCGAGGCCCACGCAGGAAATCGCGCTCACCATCACGGGCGAGCCCGGGACGCTCCCCCGCTACGCGGTGCCCGACTTCATTGCGGCGTCGCCGGAGGCCGACACCCTCGCCGCGGCCCGGGTGATCGGCCAGGTGCTGTGGGACGACCTCGCCTTCGAGCGCGAGTTCGACCTGATTCCCCGCGACACCTACCAGTCGATTCCCGCGGCGCGGTCGCTGACCGACGTGCCCTTCGACCGCTGGCGCGAGCTGGGGGCCGACGGCCTGGTGATCGGGTCGGTCCGGCGCGTCGGGAGCGACTTACGCGTCGAGGTGCGCCTGCTGCAGGTGTCCACGCGGCAGTCGGCGCTCTCCAAGGAGTACACGGGGGCAACAGCCAACCCCCGGCTCTTCGCCCACACGATCGCCGACGACATCCACCAGAACCAGGTGGGGCTGCGGGGCGTGGCGCGCACGCGGCTGACCTTCTCGAGCGATCGCGACGGCGAGCGGCTCGGGGGGACCGTCGAGGAGCGGACGGTCAAGGAGATCTACATCAGCGACTACGACGGCGCCAACCAGCGGCGCGTCACGACCAACCGGCGCCTCAACATCACGCCGACCTGGTCGCCCGACGCCCGCTCGATTGCCTACACGTCGTACCGGCGCGGCGTTCCCGATTTGTTCATCTCGAACATCTACCAGGGGACGCTCGAGAACCCCACGAAGGGCCGCGGCCAGAACTTCCTGCCGGCCTGGTCGCCCGACGGGACGCGCCTGGCCTTCATGTCCGACCGCGACGGCAACCCGGAGATCTACGTGATGAACCGCGACGGGTCGGGGTTGCGGCGGCTGACCAACCACCCCCGCAACGACGTGACGCCCACCTGGTCGCCGGCCGGGACGCACGTCGCCTTCACGTCCGACCGCGGCGGCTCTCCGCAGATCTACGTGGTGGCGGTGGACGGGACCGGGACCCGGCGGATTACCGCCGAGTCGTACTGCGACCGCCCCAGCTGGTCGCCCGCCCCGTACAACGAGATCGCCTACGCCTCGCGGACCGGCTCGGGGTTCGACGTGAAGATCATCGATCTGTCGACCGGCGAGCGGCGGCAGGTGACCTTCGGCGAGGGCATCATCAACGAGAGCCCCGTGTACGCCCCGAACGGGCGGCACCTCGCCTTCATGTCGAACCGGACCGGCAGACAGCAGATCTGGACCGTGGACCGCATGGGGCGCAACCTCAGGCAGATTACGACGGTCGGCAACAACACGATGCCCGACTGGTCTCGGTGAAGCCGCGCGGGAAGCCCGCGCCCGTACAGTCAGAACCGAGAAGGAGAAGTTGGAGAAGGCGATGCGAACTCGATGGCGGATGGCTCTACTCGTTGCGCTTCTGGTGGCGGCAGCCCTTGGCGCGGGGGCGTGCCGCAAGAAGACCCCGCCGGTGGCCCGCCCGGTGATGCCGCCGCCGGCGGCGACGACGACGCCCGCGCGGCCGCCCGCGCCGCCCGAACCGGTCGGCGAGAGCCCGGTGGTGGCCGAGCCGGCGATGGCTGAGGACACGATGGCCTCGCGCACGCTCGACGAGCTGAACCGCGATTCCCCGCTGCGGCCGGTCTTCTTCGCCTACGACAGCGCGGAGATCTCGCCCGAGGCGCAGCAGGCGCTCAACGCGAATGCCGAGGTGCTGAAGAAGTACCAGTCCTGGGTGGTGACCATCGAGGGGCACTGCGACGAGCGCGGCACGGCGGAGTACAACCTCGCGCTCGGCGAGCGCCGGGCCGTGGCCGCGCGCGCCTACCTCGTGTCGCTGGGGATTCCCGCCGAGCGGCTGAAGGTGATCAGCTACGGCAAGGAGTTCCCCTTCGATCCCGGCCAGACCGAGGAGGCGTACGCCAAGAACCGGCGCGGCCACTTCGTGATCACGTCGAAATAGCCCGAGCGGGAGAACTCCAATGGCTCGCACACTCCTGGCGTCCATCGCCGCGCTCTCGCTGTTGTCGGCCGGGGCGGCCCCCGCCCTCGCGGCCAGCAAGGAACAGCAGCAGATGATGGCCGACATCCGGATGCTGCAGGCGCAGACGCAGGCCCTCCAGCTGCAGCTCGCCGCGCTGACCGAGGCGCTCAAGACCGTGTCGGCGAAGATCGACGAGCAGGGCGGCGCCACGCGCAAGGCGTTCGCCGACCAGAAGGTGCTGGTGGATGCGATCTCCGGCGACCTGCGGGTGGTGCGGGAGAAGGTGGACGACAACAACCTGCGCATCGGGTCCGTGTCGCTCGAGATCGAGGCGCTCCGCAACGCCCTTCCGCAGCCGGGTGCGCTGATCGCCCCGGCGCCCGGCGCCGAGGCGCAGCCGCCCGACGCGGCGACGGATCCGGCGGCCCCTGCCGCGCCGGCGCCCGTTGCCCCGGCGCAGCCGCCTGCCTCGGGCATGTCGCCGCAGCGGCTGTACGACATGGCGTGGGCCGACTACGCGGGCGGGCAGTACAGCCTGGCCATCCGCGGGTTCGAGGAGTACATCAAGAGCTTCCCGAAGTCGGAGCTGGCCGGCGACGCGCAGTTCTTCATCGGTGAGACGTACTACGTGCAGGGCCAGTACCGCGAGGCCGTCGCGGCGTACGACCAGGTGCTCGCAAGCTATCCGGCGAGCAAGAAGGTCCCCGACACCTACTTCAAGCGTGGGCTGGCGCTGAACGCGCTCGGGCAGACCGACCGCGCGAGGGAGAGCTGGGAGTACGTGCTGAAGAACTTCCCGAACTCCGACGCAGGGCGCCTCGCCCGCCAGCGGCTCGACCAGCTGCAGAGGAAGGAGGAAGACCGGGAGGAGTGAGGCAGCCGGGGCCACTGCCGCAAGAACGGGGCTTCAGCCCCGTTCTTGTACCACGCGGCTTCAACCCCATCCTGCGGGAGCGACCCTGGTCACCAGGCGAGCTCCGGGGTTAGAACGGCACCTCGTCTTCCGCCGGCATCTCGGCCGGGCCCTGCTGCGCGTCGTGCAGGTCGCCACGGTCGGCCTGCTCGCGCCGCCCGCCGCCCCCGCCGGGCCCGCCCAGCAGCACCACGCGATCGCCCCGGACCTCGGTGCTGTACCGATCGTTGCCGTCCTTGTCCTGCCACTTGCGCGTCTGCAGCCGGCCCTCGACGTAGACCTGCTTGCCCTTGACCAGCCACTGCGCGATCGTCTCGGCCTGCTTTCCCCACAGGCTCACGCGGTGCCACTCGGTCTGCTCCTGGCGCTGGCCGTCCTTGTCCTTGTAGACTTCGGTCGTCGCCAGCCGGAAGTTGGCGACCGCGGCGCCGCCGCCGGTGTACCGCAGCTCGGCGTCGGCGCCGAGGTTGCCGACCAGGATCACGCGGTTCACGCTGCCCATTGCATCGTTCCTTTCAATTGATCCGCCACGCGTCCATTCTAGGCCAAGCCTGCGGCCGCGTCGACGGTGGCAGTTCCTGCGATCAGAGGGCGGACACGAACTGCAACGCCGTCGTGCCCGCCAACTGAAGATCGATCGGGTGCGTTGACGTGCTCACACCGGCCAGAGACTACACTCCGTGATCCCGCCTGCCGTACCGGTCCTCGAGCCGCACGACGTCGTCCAGTTCCGGGGTGGAGACCTCGAAGACGTCGCAGTCCTCGATCGCGGTCATCCGGTGGACGTCGCCCGGCGCGACGTGCACCGACTGCCCTGGCTCGAGGTCGAGGTGCTGCGGGCCGTTGCCGCGGTCGATCTCGAACCGCATGCGGCCCGACCAGAGCAGGATCGTCTCGTCCTTCTTGCGGTGGAACTGCAGGCTGAGCGCGTGCCCGGCCCGGATGTGCAGGATCTTCCCGACGTACCGATCGGTCTTCGCCCAGTGCAGCTCGTACCCCCAGGGCTTCTCCACCCGGGTGATCTCACTCGTCGCCACGCGCGCCTCCCTGCGTTCCCTTCGTGGTGTCCCGCCCGCCGTCCGCCTGCCGCCCGCACTCCTTGAGGCATTGCTCGATCTCCGCGGTCGTGCCCAGGCGCAGCACGCGCCCCGCGAGCCGGCGCGCGTCGGACGCGCTGGTGGCGCGGATCACGTCGCGGGCGGCGGGGATGGCCGAGGGGCTCATGCTGAAGTCGGTCAGGCCGAGGCCGACGAGCAGCGGCAGGATGACCGGGTCGGCCCCCATCTCGCCGCAGAGCGAGACCGGGACCCGCCGGCGCCCGGCCGCGCGGACCAGCGTGCGCAGCATCCGGAGCACGGCCGGGTGCAGCGGTTCGTACAGCTTCGACACGCCGGCGTCGGTCCGGTCGACGGCCAGCGCGTACTGGATCAGGTCGTTGGTGCCGATGCTGAAGAAGTCGGCCTCGCGCGCGAGCAGGTCGGCCGTGAGGGCGGCCGAGGGGATCTCGATCATGACGCCGATCGGCGGCAGGGCGACCCGTCCACCGCCGCGCTCCTCGATCTCGCGGGCCGCCTCTGCCACGACTGCCTTCGCCTCGTGCAGCTCCTCCAGCCCCGACACGAACGGGAAGATGATACGGAGGCGCCCGTGGCGTGCGGCGCGCAGCAGGGCGCGCAGCTGCGTCTTGAACATCTCGCGGCGCTCGAGGCTCAGGCGGATCGCGCGCAGGCCCAGTGGTCCGCCGGGCCGCACCTGGGCCGGGCGGTCGCTGGCGCGCCGGCCCGACGTGCGCAGCCAGGGCTGGAGCTGCGCTTCACCGACGTCGAAGGTGCGCACGGTCACCGCCCCCGGCGCCATTCCCTCCACCAGCGAGCGGTACGCCTCGTACTGCTGGTCCTCTCCGATCGTCTCGGGCGACGCGGTGGCGAGCAGGTACTCCGAGCGGAACAGGCCGATCCCGGCGGCGCCGGCCTCGCGTGCCGCCTGCACGTCGCCGGGCAGCTCGATGTTCGCCTGGATGGCGATCGGCACGCCGTCCCGGGTGACGGCGGCCTCGGGGGCGGCCGCACGGCGGGACCGGCCGGCGGGCCGTGCCGATCGGGCGTGGGCGCGGGCCACCAGCTCGGGCGGCGGGTCGACGATCAGTTCGCCGGTGGTGCCGTCGATCACGACCAGGGCGCCGGGCGGCACGTCGCGGCTGGCGGTGCCGAGCCCGAGGACGGCCGGCACCCGGAGCGACCGGGCCAGGATGGCCGTGTGGTGCGTGCGCGAGCCGGTGTCCCCGGCGAAGCCCTGGATCTTGCTCCAGTCCACCTGCGCCGCGAGCGACGGCGGCAGGTCGTCGGCGACCAGCACCGAGCCGGGTCCGACGTCGCGGAACAACTCCACACCGCGCCCGCGGGCACGCGCCAGGTTCATGCGCAGGCGGCCCGCGACGTCGGCGACGTCGCCCTTCCGCTCGCTGAGGTACGCGTCCTCGATCCCGTCGAACACGCCGGCCAGCTCCTCGAAGGCGTGCTGCACGGCCCACTCGGCGTTGACGCGCTGCTCCTCGACCAGGTGGCGGACCCTGTTGATGAGCATCGGGTCCTCGATCATCAGCAGCTGCGCCTCGAACAGGTAGGCCAGCTCAGCCCCCGCGCTGCGGGCAACGCGCGCCTTGATCTCGAGCAGCTGGCGCCGCGAGCGTTCGCGGGCCTCGTCGAGGCGCGCCAGCTCCTCCCCCACTCGCTCGGGCGCGATCGGGAAGCGGATGACGAGCGGGCTCTCCATGAGGAGCACCGCGTGCCCGGCGGCAATGCCGGGCGACACGCCGATCCCGGTCAGGCGGTGCACGGCGCCTCCCCGAACCCGGACTCCACCAGCTCGCAGAGCGCCTCGAGCGCCTCGGCCTCGTCCGGGCCGTCGGCCGAGATCGTCACCTCGGTGCCGCGCGAGGCGGCCAGCAGCAGCACGCCCATGATGCTCTTGCCGTCCATCACCCGCTGGCCGCGCCCGATGCGGATCCTCGACTGGTAGCGGCTCGCCAGGTGGACGAACCGCGCCGCGGCCCGGGCGTGCAGCCCGAGCTGGTTGCGCACGGTGACCGTTTGCGACCGCATCGCTACGCCCCCTCCGACCGCAGCAGGTCGGAGGCGACCCAGATGGCGTTGCGGCCGTGCTCGCGCATCTGCCGCGCCACCTCGAGGAGCTTCGACTCGCCCTCGAGGCCGGCCAGCTTGATCAGCATCGGGAGGTTCACCCCGGTGATCACCTCGACCTTGTCGGCCTCGAGGAAGGTGAGGCCGAGGTTGGAGGGAGTCCCGCCGAACATGTCGGTCAGGATCAGGACGCCGCCGGGGCCCTGGACGCGGCCGATCGCCTGCCGGATCTCCTCCCGTGCGTCGTCCACGTCGTCGTGCCAGCCGATCGAGACCGCGGCAAACCGGGGCAGGTCGCCGACGATCGTCTCCGCCGCGTTCAGCAGCTCGGTGGCCAGCTGCCCGTGCGTCACCACCACCACGCCAATCATGTTGATCCTCGCCTGGCCTCGTTCCCCGATCCCTGATTCCTGATCCCTGATCCCTATTCCCCCCCGACGTCGATGTCCCTGTGGCGCACCCGCAGGCGGACCCCCTCGAGGTCGGCGAGGGTGCGGCGCAGCGTCTCGGCGATCATGACCGAGCGGTGGCGGCCGCCCGTGCAGCCGATCGCGACGGTCAGGTAGCTCTTGCCCTCGGCCACGTAGTGCGGGACGACGAACCGAAGGAAGTCCTGGAGCTTCGCCAGGAACTCGCCGGTCGAATCGTGCTCCTCCATGTACTGGACCACGAGGCGGTCCTTGCCGGTCTTCGCGCGCAGCTCGGGGACGAAGTGCGGGTTCGGGAGGAACCGGACGTCGAAGACGAGGTCCGACTCGGCGGGCACCCCGTGCTTGAAGCCGAAGCTGAGGAAGGTCAGCAGCAGGCCGCGCGCGGCGGCGCGGCCGCGCGACCACTCCATGAAGGCGTCGCGCAGCTCGTGGACGGTGAGGTTGGAGGTGTCGACGATCCGATCGGCCAGCTGCCGGATCGGCTCGAGCCGGTCGCGCTCCTCGCGGATCCCGTCGAGCACGGGGCGATCGTGGGCGAGCGGGTGCGGCCGACGGGTTTCGCTGAAGCGCCGGACGAGGGCCTCGTCGGAGGCCTCGAGGAAGATCAGCGCGGGCGCCAGGTGCCGCTTGGCGCGCAGGCTGCGCAGCGCCTTGGGGAACCGCGAGAGGAACGCCCCCTCGCGCACGTCCACGACGATGGCGACGCGCGGGATCTCGCTGCCGGCGCGCTGCGACAGCTCGGCGAGCGTCGGGATCAGGGCGATCGGCAAGTTGTCGACGCAGAAGTAGCCGAGGTCCTCGAGGGCGCGGATCGCCTGCGACTTGCCGGCGCCCGACATGCCGGTCAGCACGATGAACCGTGCCGCGCCGGGACGCGGAGCGGGCCGCGCCAGCGCGCTCACCGCTCCCCCTCCTCGTCGCGGTCCCCCGCCTCGACGTCGGCCTCGGGCCCGGCCCCCTCGGGGTTCCGCAGACGGCGCTCCAGGCGCGCGGCGAGGCGCTGCGCGGCGTGGTGGCCACGGGCCCGCAGCAGCTGGTTGCGCGCGGCAACCTCGACGAGGATGGCGACGTTGCGGCCCGGCGCCACCGGCATCCGCAGCAGCGGCACGCGCAGGCCGAGGATCTCGTAGTGCGCCTGGTCGAGGCCGAGGCGCTCGTAGTCGCGCCCCGCCTCCCACCGCTCGAGCTGCACGACCAGCTCGACGCGCTTGGACGACCGGGTGGAGGCGACACCGAACAGCTCGCGGATGTTGATGACGCCCAGGCCCCGCACCTCCATGTGGTGGCGGGTCAGTTCGGGGCAGGTGCCGATCAGGATGCTCTCGGCGCGGCGCCGCACCTCGACCGTGTCGTCGGCGACCAGGCGGTGGCCGCGCACGACCAGGTCGAGAGCGCACTCGCTCTTGCCGATCCCGCTGTCGCCGACGATCAGCACGCCCAGCCCGAGGATGTCCATCAGGACGGCGTGGACGATCGTCCGCTCGGCGAGCCAGTCCTCGAGGATCGCGGTGACCTTGGCGATCGCCAGCGGCGTGACGACCGGCGTGACGAGCAGGGGGACGCGGGCGCGCTCGCTCTCGATCGACAGCTCGGGGGGCGCGGCCAGGCCGCCCGTGACGAGCACGGCCGGGATGTCGCGCGCGAGCGTGCGCTGCAGGGCGTCCACCCGGTTCGAGGGGGGCAGTCCTTCGATGTAGCGGATCTCGCTCTCGCCGAAGATGAGCAGTCGGCCTGGCGACAGATAGGCGTCGAAGCCGGCCAGCGCGAGGCCGACCTTCTGGACGTGCGGGCTGGTGATGCGGCGGTCGAGCCCCCCGGCGCCGGCTGCCAGCTCGAGCGGCAGGCCGAACAGCTCGGGGCGGCTGCGCAGCAGGGCGCCGATGCCGACGCCCGGGTTCAGGGTGGCCATGCGGAGCGACCCGCGGGGGCGATCAGTTCTCCGGCTCGATCAGGCCGAGGTTGCCGTCCTTCCGCCGGTAGACGACGTTGATCGCGTCGGTGGCGGCGTTGCGGAACACGAGGAAGGCGTCGTCGCCCCCCTCGACGGCGAGCGCCGCCTCGTCGACCGACATCGGCTTGACCGGGTAGCGCGGCACACGCCGGAGGCGCGGGCGCCGCCGGGGCTCGGGCACGACGGTGCCGTCGGGGGGGGCGGGGGGCAGCGTCCGCACCGAGGTCGCGCGGCGCTTGCGCTCCTGCCACTTCCCCTTCACCTTCTGGAGCTGCTGCACGATCTTCTCGACGCAGTCGTTGATCGACGTCTCCCAGTCGTTGCTGGCCGAGATGCCGTGCAGGAACTGCTCGCCCCGGGTGTGCACGGTGATCTCGGCGCGGCGCATGTACTTCTCCTGCGCCAGAACGGCCTGCACCGACACGATCCCGCCCTTGAGCAGGCGGTCGAGCTTCGCGAGCTTCTTCTCGACCTTCTTGCGCAGGATGGGGGTGATCTCGACTTGCCGTCCGGTCAGTTCGAGTCGCATAGGCCGGCGTTCAGTACAGCACCTTGCGCTGGTTGGAGGTGGGGATCTTCAGCTCCTCGCGGTACTTCGCGATGGTCCGGCGGGCGAGCACCAGCCCCTCCTTCTGCAGCAGGCCGACGATCTTCGAGTCGCTGAGCGGCTTGTGCGGGTCCTCGCCCTCGATGATCTTCCGTATCCGCTGCTTGATGGTGACCGACGACACGCTCTCGCCGTAGGAGCTGCTGATGCCGCTGTGGAAGAAGAACTTCATCTCGAACACGCCCTGCGGCGTGTGCATGTACTTGTTCGTCACCACGCGGCTGACCGTCGACTCGTGCATGCCGATGTCGTTGGCAACGTCGCGCAGCACGAGCGGCCGCAGGTGCTCGATCCCGTGATCGAGGAAATCCCGCTGGAAGTTCACGATGCTGCGTGCAACCTTGTAGATCGTCTTCTGCCGCTGCTCGACCGACTTGATCAGCCACAGCGCCGAGCGGAACTTGTCCTTCACGTACGCCCGCGTCTCGTCGCTGTTCTCGGCCCCCTTGTCGAGGAGCCGGCGGTAGGCGGGGCTGATCCGCAGCTGCGGCAGCCCTTCCTCGTTGAGCACCACCACGTACTCGTCCTCGATCTTCACCACCGTGACGTCCGGCGTGACGTACTGGGACTGCGGGTGGTTGTAGCGGCTTCCCGGCTTCGGGTCGAGGTGCTGGATGACCGCGATGTGCTGCTTCAGCTCCTCCAGCCCCACGCCCAGCTTGCGCGCCAGCTCGGGCACCTGGTGGTTCTGCAGCAGGCGCAGGTGCTCGGTGACGATCCGCTCGGTCGGCGTCCCCTCGAGCCCCAGGTGCTTGATCTGCAGCCAGAGGCACTCCTGCAGATCGCGCGCCGCCACGCCGATCGGGTCGAACGACTGCACCAGCCGCAGCACGCGCTCGACCTCGTCGGGCGCCCACCCGCCCATCGCCGCGATCTCGTCCACCGACGCGACCAGGTACCCGTCGTCGTCCAGGTTGCCGATGATCGCGGTCCCGATCCCCCGGCTGACCTCGTCGTCCGACTTGATCGAGAGCTGCCAGAGGAGGTGGTCGGAGAGGGACGTCGAGGTGGAGAGCGTGTTCTCGATCGGCGGGAGCTCCTTGACCTCCTGCGGAGCCCGCGGCCGGTACCCGTCGTCGAGGTAGTCGCCGAAGAAGTACTCGTAGTCCTGGTCGTCCCAGGTGTCCGCCTTCTGTTCCTTGGGGGGCTCCTCCGGCTTCTCAACCGCTGCCGCCTGGTCGGGCTGGAGGTCCTCGGCGGGGATTTCCTCGAGCAGCGGGTTTTCGACCATCTCCTGCGTCAGCAGTTCGCCCAGCTCGAGCGTGGACATCGGCAGCAGCTTGATCGCCTGCTGGAGCGACGGCGTGAGAATGAGCTTCTGGACGAGCTTCGTGTGAAGTTTCTGCTGAATCGCCATGACCGGGGATCCGTCCCACCAATCTTAGCCCGCCTCGTGCGCGAACGCCATGCGCTTGTCGCCCGGCGGGCGATTGCCGCGGGGAGGCCTCCCGGGGGGAACCCGGGAGGCGCTCCGCGTTTTCCGTTCGGGCCGCGTTCTTCAGCGGCCTTCAGTCCAACCGGAAATCGGTCCCGAGATAGATGCGTCGCACGTCCTCGTCGCCGGCCAGGCTCCCGGGCGTGCCGCTCCGGAAGATCGTGCCGTCGTGGACGATGTAGGCCCGATCGGTGATCCGCAGCGTCTCGCGGACGTTGTGGTCGGTGATCAGGACGCCGATGCCGCGCTCGCGCAGGTGGAAGATGATCCGCTGGATGTCCGCGACCGCGATCGGATCGATCCCCGCGAACGGCTCGTCGAGCAGGATGAAGAGCGGGGAGATGACGAGCGCGCGCGTGATCTCCACCCGCCGCCGCTCACCCCCCGACAGCGTGTACGCGGGGGCCGACGCGAGCGACGTGAGGTTCAACTCGGCCAGCAGCTCCCGCAGCCGCGCGCGCCGCGTAGCCGCGTCCAGACCGAGCGTCTCGAGGATGGCCAGGATGTTCTGCTCGACCGTCAGGCCGCGGAACACCGACGGCTCCTGCGGGAGGTAGCCGATCCCTTTCCGCGCCCGGATGTACATCGGGTCGTCGGTGACGTCGTGCCCGTCCAGCAGCACCCGGCCCGAGTCGGGCGGCGTGAGACCGACGGTCATATAGAACGTCGTCGTCTTTCCCGCCCCGTTGGGTCCGAGCAGGCCGACCACCTCGCCCGACGCGACCTCGAGGCTCACGCCGCGCACCACCGTGCGCCCGCCGTAGGACTTCGTCAGTTCGAGCGTCCGCAGGGTGGCCATTCAATCGAGCCGAGGCGCGGAGCACCCGCTGCTGCCCTTCACTTCGGTGCGTGTCTGCTCGTTGCCGTCGACGACGATCCTATCAGCCGATCTGAAGAAAGTCAAAGTTTTGCCAGTAGTTTCGCGGCATTCTTCGACGATCCGCACCGGCTCGCCGACCATCTCGTACTGCTCGCCCTCGCTCTGGTAGCGGAGCCGCAACCCGGTCGCCCGCCGCCCGTCGGGCGTGGTGATCGACACGGGTGCCGCCGCGGGCGCCGCCGCCGGCGCCTTCGCGGCAGGCCCGGTGACGGAGGGGGGCGGGTAGGCCTCGAGGTGCTCGACCTGGCTTCCCCCTTCCAGGAGGAAGATGTCGATCACGGGCGCCGAGAGGTCGCCCTGTGGCCCGTTCAGCCGGGCGTTTCCCGTGTACCGCGCCCGCCTCCGCTCCTCCTCGTACACGAGATCGTCGGCGGTCGCCATCGACAGCACCATCTCGGTCTGCTTCGTCTTCTCGTTCACCTGCTCGAGCCGCATGGTGGAGACGACGTTTCCCGAGGCCGCGAGGTCGCCGGTCCGGTCGTCGAGGGTCACGCGTTCGCCCTTGATCGAAGTGTCCCCCTGCCAGAGCCGCGCCCGGCCGGTGTAGACCGCCCGGCCGGCGTCGCCCTCGTACGCCAGCGCGTCGGAGGTGCCGAAGACCGGCTCGTCCTGCTTCATCATCGCCGGCAGGCGCGCCGGGGTCCGCGGCCCCGGACTTCCGGCCCCAGCCTCCGGCGTGCCCTCCGCCTCCCGCCGAGGCCGGAGGTCGGACTTGACGCTCCCGGTCGCTTCCACGTGCTGCCCGTCGAGATTGACGTCGATGCGGTCGGCCTCGATCGTCGCCTGGTCGTCGACGACACTGGGCCGGGCCGCCCGCCGTCCCTTGCCGGGCTCCAGGTGGAGGACACCCTTCTCCACTTCGTACCGGGCGTTCGCGGAGGTCGCCACCAGGCTTCCCTCCTCGAAACGCGTGTTGCCCGAGAAGTCGGCGGACCGGATGGTGTCGAAACCTCCCGCGAGCTGAAGGTCGAGCCGCGAGGCCGTCCCGGTGCGGGCCACCGCATCCTTGGCGGACGGCGTTTCCGCGAACGTGACGTTGCGGCGGAAGCTGGCCGTGGTGAGCCCCTTGTCGGGCGGGCCGACGGCCGCCAGGACGTCGGCGGTGATGACGCGGGCCGGCGTATCGCCCTCGGCCGGCAGCTCGAGGCGCACGTTCCCCCGCGCCCCGAGGCCGATGACCGTCGTCCCATCCGCCCCCATGTCGATGTCGATGGTCTCCCCTTCCAGCCGGCGCCGGGCCTTCGACGCCGCGCTCCGCAGCACCACCGCGCCGCCGCCGCGCAGCAGGGCCTGCTCGAGCGACTGCCCGTCCTCGGCGTAGACGAGATCGATGTCGCGGGCCGACATCTCGTCGAAGCCGGACGAGTCCTTCGCGCCGCCCGTCACGCTCGACCGGCCGCGCAGCTGGAGCTGCCGGACCGCTTCCTCGTCCTCGGTCAAGTGCGCGACGACGGTGTCGGCAATCATCACCTGCGCGCCCCGCTCGATGCGGGCTCCGCCCTCGAAGCGCAGGATGTGATCGCGCCGGGCGAGCAGTGCCGAAGCCGACTCGATGGTGCCGGTCTCCTCGCCTGCGGCCCCTGCGGCTGCCTCGAGATGGACCTGCTTCAGCAGTGAAACCTGGTCGGCCTCTCTGTCGTAGGCGAGGCCGATCGATTCGCCCGAGAGGCGGCCCCTGCTGAAGCGCGCCCGGCCGGGGATGCGGACCGACCCGTCGGCGGCGCTGTAGAGCGCCTCGTCGGCCAGCAGCACCAGCCCGTCGCTCGAGCGCAGCTCGACGTCGCCGCGCAGCGCGACGTCGCCCTCGTCGCCGGCGGCGGTGGCCTCCTTGCCGGCGATCGTGAACGACCGGCCGTCTCGCTCGGGCACCGCGGCGTTTACGCCGTAGAGCCGGCTGCTGCCGTCCTTGTAGGTGACGAGCCGCTCGTAGCGCAGCTCGAACTCCTGATCGGTGCCCTTGGCCTGCGTCAGCGTTCCCCGCGCGAACTCCGCCACGGCGTTCGGGTCTTCCGCGCGGGCGGGTGGGGCCGGGGGCGAGGCGGGCGGCGTCCGCCGCAGGGAGAAGAAGACCGTGGCCGCGACCAGCAGCACGAACACGGCCAGGCCGAGGCGCAGCCGCTTCTGCCACCTGGTCATGCGAGACCCTGGCTCGCTTCGACCGGGGGGCGGGCGGCGGGCGGCGCCGCGGCGCGCGCGTCGGCCATCGTCAGCTCGGTGAAGGTCTCGCCGTTGAACGTGTTCTCGGTCAGCGAGAAGGCCAGGTCGAACGCCGACGCGCGGTTGGCCAGCTCGCGCTCGCGCTCGGCGGCTCGCCACGCCATGACGCGAAAGACGCGGCCCTGGTGCCGCGCGGCGAACTTCAGGTGCCGCTCCTTCACCCGCCGCGGGCCGTCGACGATCTGCACGCCGGCGGCAGTGAAGACCGGGCGCGGGTTGCCGAGGCCGAACGGCTCGAAGCGTCTCAGCTCCTCCACCAGGCGTCCCCTGATGTCGGCAAAGCCGAGCGCGGCATCGACCCTCAGGCGCGGGCGCAGGTCGTCGGGGCCGAGGTGGTCGTCGCCGTACTGCTGGATGGCGGCGCGGAACGCCTTCACTCCGGCGGCGTCGAGCGTGAGGCCCGCCGCCGCGCGGTGCCCGCCGTACCGCTCGAGGTGCTGGTGGCACGCGGTCAGCGCGCCCAGCATGTCGAAGGCCGGGATGCTGCGGCAGGAGCCGTGCGCCACGCCGTCCTCGATCGCGATCACGACGGCGGGCCGGCAGAACGCCTCGACCAGCTTCGAGGCCACGATGCCGATGACGCCGCGGTGCCAGCCCTCCCCCGCCACCACCAGCACCGAGCGGGCGCCGATGTCGGGGTCGGACTCGATGGCCTTCCGCGCCGCCGCGAGTATCTCCTGCTCCTGCGCCTGGCGGCGCGCGTTCTCATCGTCGAGCTGCGCGGCCAGCGCGCGCGCCTCATCGGAGGCGGCCTCGCCGGTGGCCAGCAGCAGGCGCGCCGCGACTTCCGGCGACGCCATCCGCCCGGCGGCGTTCAGCCTCGGGGCGATCAGGAAGCTGACGTCGTGGCTGGCGATGCGTTTGCCCGCCAGGCCCGCCACCTCGAGCAGCGCCTGCAGCCCCACCTTGTGCGGGCCGCGCGAGAGCAGGGCCAGGCCCGCGCTCGCGATCACGCGGTTCTCGCCGATGAGCGGCACGACGTCGGCGAGGGTGCCGATCGAGGCCATCTTCACGAAGGCCGGCAGCCACGCGTCGCGGCCCGTCCGCTGGCAGAGCGCCTGGACGAGCTTCAGCGCCACGCCGGCGCCGGCGAGGTGCTTGTCGGGGTACGGGCAGTCGTGGCGCTTCGGGTTGATGACGGCGAGCGCCGGGGGCAGCTCCTCGTCGGGTTCGTGGTGGTCGGTGACAATCAGGTCGAGACCCAGCTCGCGGGCGCGGCAGGCGGCCGCGGCGCTCCGGATCCCGCAGTCCACGGAGATGAGCAGTCGGACGCCCGACTGGTGCAACCGCTCGACGGCGGGCGCCTGCAGCCCGTAGCCGTCCTTCAGCCGGTCGGGCAGGACATGCACGACGTCCCCGCCGATCCCCTCGAGCATCCGGCGCAGGATGACGGTGGCGGTGATGCCGTCCACGTCGTAGTCGCCGTGGATGGCGATCGGCTCGCGGCGGGCCACCGCCGCCTCGATGCGATCGGCGGCTTCCCTCATGCCGGCCAGGCGGAAGGGGTCGTGCAGCTGCGCCAGCGAGGGGGCGAGGAACCGCGCCGCCGTCTCGGGGTCGGCCAGGCCGCGCTGGCACAGCAGCCGGGCCGCGACTCTCGTCACCCCCAGCGCGTCGGCCAGCGGGGCGACCGCGGCCTCGTCGCACGGAACCGTCTCCCAGAGCAGGGTGGGCATCAGCAGGTTACCGAAATGCAGAATGCAGAATGCAGAATGAGGCAAACGGAATGCAGTTCT
>DAOPQX010000043.1:0-16320 GCA_035348395.1 Vicinamibacterales bacterium
ATGGGCGGCGGCGTGGATCGAGTCGGGCGGGCCGTCGCTCGGGAAGCCGACTCGCTACGAGGTGGCAGATGGCCGGTACTGAGGAGGCGAGGCGGCGGCTCGCCGCGGGCGGCGTCATCCCGGCACACCCGCTGGCGCTCACCCCCGAGCGGCGGCTGGACGAGCGGCGGCAGGTCGCGCTCACCCGTTACTACTGCGCGGCCGGGGCGTCGGGCATCGCCGTCGGCGTGCACACGACGCAGTTCGCGATCCGGCAGCCGAGGGTGGGACTCTACCTGCCGGTGCTGCGACTGGCGGCCGACGCCATCGGCGAACACGAGCGGGCCACCGGGTCGGCCATCGCCCGCGTCGCGGGGGTGTGCGGCCGCACGCGGCAGGCGGTCGGCGAGGCGGGAGCCGCCGCCGGCCTGGGCTACCACGCGGCACTCCTGAGCCTGGGCGGCTGGAACGACGCCTCGGACGACGAGCTCCTCGCGCACTGCCGCGAGGTGGCGTCGGTGATGCCGTTGATCGGGTTCTACCTCCAGCCGGCGGTAGGCGGACGCGCGCTGTCGGAGGCGTTCTGGCGCCGGTTCTTCGAGATCCCCGAGGTCGTCGCGGTGAAGGTGGCGCCCTTCGACCGGTACCGCACCCAGGAGGTCACTCGCGCGCTCGCCGCCGCGGGGCGCGAGCGCGAGGTGACCCTCTACACGGGCAACGACGACGCGATTGTCGCGGACCTCCTGACCGACTTCCCCGGCTGCGCCGGGGGACAGCGCCTGTGCTTCCGCGGCGGGCTGCTCGGCCAGTGGGCCGTGTGGACCCGGCGGGCGGTGGAGCTGGTGGACGAGATCCGGGCCGAGCGGGCGCGGCCGGGCGAGAAGACGAGCGAGCTGCTGGCGCGCGGGGCGGATCTGACGGACGCAAACGGGGCGCTGTTCGACGCGCGCCACGCCTTCGCGGGCTGCCTCCCCGGGATCCACGAGGCGCTGCGCCGCCAGGGCCTGCTCCTCGGGCGCTGGTGCCTGGACGAACGCGAGGAGCTGTCGGCGGGCCAGATGGAAGAGATCGATCGGGTGCACGCGCGCTATCCCGGCCTCCGGGACGACGCGTTCGTCGAGGCGCACCTCGAGGAGTGGCTGCGATGAGGCCGGGGGCAACGGCGGAGGGGATCGGCCTTGACGGGATCGAACGGATGCGTTCGAATTCCGGAGGAGTGAAAGCCATGCCCGGGACGGCTCGGCACCGCCTCCTCGTGGAGGAGCGCCGCCGCAAGATCCTCGAGGCCCTCGAACAAAGCGAGCGCGTGACGGTCCAGGAACTGGTCCGGCGGTTCGGGGTGTCGGCGGTCACGATCCGGAAGGACCTCGACGCGCTGACCGAGGCGGGCGCGATGGTCCGGTCTCACGGCGGGGCGCTGCGGCCGCTCGGGCCCACCGACATCGCGATCGGCGTCAAGGAGATCCTCCACCACGAGGAGAAGGTCCGCGTCGGCACGGCGGCGGCGGCCCTGGTGCAGAACGACGAGACGATCATCCTCGACTCGGGGACGACGACGCTCGAGGTGGCGCGGCAGATCGCCGCGCGCAAGTTCCGGTCGCTGACCGTGATCACCAACGGCCTCAACATCGCGGTGGAGCTGGCCCGCCTGCAGAACATCCGCCTGATCATGCTCGGCGGTCTGGTTCGCCACGTGTCGCACTCGGTGGTGGGGCCGCACGCCGAGCAGATGGTGCGCGGGCTGAACGCCGACCGGCTCTTCCTGGGGGTGGACGGGCTCGATCTCGAGATCGGTCTGATGACGCCCGACGTGCTCGAAGCGCAGCTGAACGGGATGCTGATCCGGGTCGCCCGCGAGGTCAACGTGGTCACCGACTCGTCGAAGTTCAGCCGGCGCAGCCTGTCGGTGATCGCGAGGCTCGACGCCGTCCACCGCATCATCACCGACGACGGGATCGACCCCGCCTTCCTGGCGGCGCTGCGCGCGAGGAGCATCGAGGTGCTGACGACCTGACCGGCGGCGTCAGTGGGACAGGCGTCTTGCCTGTTGGAGGGCAACTCCTGTAACAACTCCAGTGGGACAGGCGTCTCGCCTGCCTGTCTCTGCGCGCTGGGCTGTGGTCATCGGGCTGCTACCGGCGGGGGAACTGGTCGGGGTTGTCGGTAAAGAGGGCGTCGACGCCGAAGGTGTAGAGGAACTGCTGCATCTCCTCACGCACGGTCCGGCCGGCCGGCTGGCCGGCGGAGCGGAACGTGTAGGGCGTGACGCTGAGGCCGGCCTCGTGCGCCCAGACGACGACCGCGGGGCGAGCCGAGACGATGCCCTTGGCCGGGCCGATGCCGTCCGCGAACGCCTTGATCTCCTTCATCCGCTGGCGCGTCAGCCAGGTTTCCGCGTCGTTCTCGCCAACCAGGAAGAGCAGCGGCAGCCGCACTCCCATCGCCCGCATCTTCTTCAGGCTCTCGGCGCTGAACGACTGGATGAAGACGGGCGTCTGCGGATCGGCGCCGGGCTCGGCCAGGCCGTGACGCCCCAGCGCGTCGATCACGAGCCGCTCCATGTCGAAGCCGAGACGGCCGTAGACCTCGGGCGCCTTGGTCTCCGGGTACAGGCCTCCGCGTCCCTTGACCAAGCCGATCGCCTCGTCGAAGGTCAGCACCTTCTCGCCCTTGAACTTCGGAGCGAACCAGGAGCCGGCGTCGAGCCTCTTGATCTCGTCGAGCGTGAAGTCGGAGACGTGCCAGCCGGTGACCGGCTTCCCCTCACGCTCCACCGTTCGCGAGCGGCCGGGAAACAGATCGCGGACGTTCGTCGTCCGCTCGAGCGTCAGATCGTGGAGGCAGACCAGCCGGCCGTCTTTCGTGATCTGCAGGTCCTGCTCGACGTAGTCGGCGCCCTGCTCGATCGCAAGCCTGTAGGCCGCCGCGGTGTGCTCGGGCGCGTAGGCCGACGCCCCGCGGTGCGCGATCGCCGTCTTCCCCCGGTACTGCGCGGCGCCATTACCGAACGCCAGCACGCCCGCCACCAGCATGATGACTATCCTGGGATGCGACATGACGCCCCATGATAGTTGAAGAAGCTGACAGCAGCCCACAGGCGGGACGCCTGTGCCACTGGCTGTCAGCTGCGCACAGGCGGCACGCCCGTGCTACTGGCTGCCCCAAGCAACCAAGTCAGCCGATCGTAAACCGCCTCGGCCAGGCGGGGATCGGAACCGTGCTCCTCGACGGTCTGGACGATCGCGCTTCCAACCACCGCGGCGTCGCTCCAGCGTGCGGCCTCGCGCACGTGCTCGGGCTGCGAGATGCCGAAGCCGAGCGCGATGGGCAGGCTGGTCTCGGCCCGGATGCGCGTCACCAGCGCCCGCGCACCGTCCGACAGTCTCTCGCGCGCCCCGGTGACGCCGAGCCGGGAGACGGCGTAGAGAAAACCGCCGCCGAGCGCGGCGGCGCGGCGGATCCGCTCCGGGCCGCTCGTGGGCGCGACCAGCAAGATGGTGTCGAGGCCCGAGCCGGCGGCCGCGTCGCGGAACGGCCCGGCCTCCTCGAGCGGCAGGTCCACGACGAGCACGCCGTCCACGCCGGCCTGCGCCGCCTCCCCGGCGAATCGTTCGACGCCGAGGCGCAGGACCGGGTTCAGGTAGGTGAAGAGCACGATGGGCGCGCGGGCCTGGCGGCGGACGCGTGCCGCCAGCCCGATCGCGCGCAGGAGCGTCGTGCCGCCGCGCAGCGCGCGATTGGACGCGCGCTGGATGACGGGGCCGTCGGCGAGCGGGTCCGAGAAGGGCACGCCGATCTCCAGCACCGAGGCGCCGGCGGCATCGAGCGCGAGGAACACGGCTTCCGAACGCGGAAGGTCGGGATCGCCGGCGGTGGCGAAGGCCACCAGTCCCGGCTGCCGGGCCGCTCGCAGCGTGGAGAAAGTCGAATCAAGTCGCGACATTCGAGAGGTCCTTGTCCCCGCGCCCGGAGAGGTTGACGAGGATGGTGCGCCCGATCCCCAGTTCGGGCGCCAGGCGGCACGCGGACGCGAGGGCGTGGGCCGACTCGAGGGCGGGCAGGATGCCCTCCAGCCTGGCGAGGGCGTGGAACGCGGCGGCCGCGGCGTGGTCGTCTGCAGTGGTGTACTCGCAGCGGCCCGACGCCCGCAGCCACGCGTGCTCGGGCCCGACGGCCGGGTAATCCAGCCCCGCCGAAATCGAGTGCGTGGAGAGGATGTTGCCGGCCTCGTCCTGGAGGACGAAGGTGCGCGTGCCGTGGAGGACGCCGGCGCTGCCCGCCGCGAAGCGGGCTGCGTGCCGGCACGGCGCAAGGCTCTCGCCGCCGGCCTCCACGCCGACGAGCCTGACGGAGGCATCGTCGAGGAACGCGTCGAAGATGCCGATGGCGTTGCTCCCGCCGCCGACGCAGGCGACGACCGCGTCGGGCAGTCCGCCGGTCGCGCCGGCGAGCTGCCGCCGCGCCTCGCGGCCGATGACCGACTGGAATTCGCGGACCATGAGCGGGTAGGGGTGCGGGCCGAGCGCCGACCCGAGCAGGTAGTGGGTGTCGTGCGGCCGGGCGACCCAGTCGCGCATCGCCTCGTTGACGGCGTCCTTGAGAGTGCGGCTGCCCGAGCCGACCTCGATCACCTTCGCGCCGAGCAGCCGCATGCGCGCGACGTTGGGCGCCTGGCGCGCGACGTCGTCGGTTCCCATGTAGACCTCGCAGCCAAGGCCGACGAGGGCGCACGCGGCGGCCGCGGCCACCCCGTGCTGCCCCGCCCCGGTCTCGGCCACCACGCGCGACTTCCCCATGCGGCGGGCGAGGAGCGCCTGGCCGAGCGCGTTGTTGATCTTGTGCGCGCCCGTGTGCGCGAGGTCCTCCCGCTTGAGGAAGATGCGCGCGCCGCCGCAGGCCGCCGCGAGGCGCCTCGCCTCGTGGAGGGCGGTGGGCCGGCCGACGTAGTCGCGCAGCAGGCCGAGGTACTCGCGCGTGAACGCCGGGTCGCGGCGCGCCTCGTCGTAGGCGCGGGTCAGCGCCTCGAGCGGCTCCACGAGCGTCTCGGGCACGAACCGCCCGCCGTACTCGCCGAAGTAGCCGCCTGGATCGGGGTCGCGAAGACCCCACTCGATCGCGTGAGCCGTCATGCCCGTCCCCCTGCCTGGCGCACGGCCGCCACGAAGCGGCGCATGCGCTCGGCGTCCTTGATGCCGGGCGCCGCCTCGACGCCCGACGAGACATCCACCCCGTGCGGCGCAACCCGGGCGATCGCCTCAGCCACGTTCTCCGGCGACAGGCCGCCCGACAGGATGACCCGCCGCCGGCGCGCCACGCGTGCGGCCACTTCCCAGTCGGCCCTGGTGCCCGTACCGCCCTTCGACTCCGGCGCGTCGGCGTCGAGCAGGACGGTCGCCTCCGCGTACGCGTCAACGAGCGAGGGATCGAATGCCGGCCCCACGCCGAACGCCTTGATGACCGGCCGCGGCATCTGCCGGCACGCCTCGGGCGTCTCGGCGCCGTGCAGCTGCACGAGGTGCAGCCCCACCCGCGAGGCTACCAGCCGAACCCGTTCCACCGCCTCGTCCACGAAGACCCCGACGGCAGCCACGCCGGCTGGCAGCGCGCCCGCGATGCGGCGCGCGCGCTCCACGTCCACGGACCGCCGGCTGTGCGGCCAGAAGACGAGGCCGATCGCGTCGGCGCCGAGCGAAGCCGCCAGCCTCGCATCCTCCTCCCGCGTCACACCACAAATCTTCAGCCACATACACCTGCCTCGACCGGACGACCGATCAACCACAAAGATCACAAAGGGGTGTGGCCGGTGCGGTCGCCAGCGCAATCGGATCCCTCCGTTGTTCTTCGTTCTTCGTGTCCTTTGTGTCCTTTGTGGTTCAAGCTCGTTCGTCCTTGGTTCCGATCAACTCCTGGAGCGCGGCTCCCGGGTCGGCGGCGGTCATCAGGCGCTCGCCAACGAGCAGCGCGTGGTAGCCGCACCCGTGCAGTCGCACGGCGTCGGCGCGGGTCCTGATGCCGCTCTCCGCGACGGCCGTGACGCCGGGTGGCAGGTGTCCGGCCAGGCGGACGCTCGTCTCGAGGTCCACCCCCATCGTCCGCAGGTTGCGGTTGTTGACGCCGACCAGCGTGGCGCCCGCCTCCACGGCCCGCACCAGCTCGCCTTCGTCGTGCACTTCGACGAGTGCCGCCAGGCCGAGCGAGCGCGCCAGGCCGGCGAGCGGGCCGAGCTCGGCGCCGAGGACGGCGGCAATCAGCAGCACCGCGTCGGCACCGGCCGCGCGCGCCTCGACGACCTGGTAGCCGTCGAGCACGAAATCCTTCCTCAGCACTGGGAGAGTCGTTGCCGCGCGGACGGCTTCGAGGTCGCCGATCGAGCCGCCGAAGTGCGGCGTGTCCGTGAGCACCGAGAGGGCCGCCGCTCCGGCGCGCTCGTAGGCGCGCGCAATGGCCGCCGGGTCGTACGCGGCCCGTAGCAACCCCTTCGAGGGCGACCGGCGCTTGCACTCCGCGATGATGGCCGGGCCCGGGCCCGAGCGAAGGGCGGCGGCGAACGCCTCGCCCCTCGGCTCGCGCCCCAGGGCCGCACGCTCCATCGAGGCGGCCGGCACGCGCCGCCGGCGCTCCTCCAACGACCGCCTCGCCGCCAGGACAATGTCGTCGAGCGACGCGGCTGTCCTCGTCCCGCCCATCATGCGTGCTCCTCGCATCCGTCTTCGTGCGAGAGCCGCGCCATCAGCGCGAGCGTGCGCTTCGCGTCGCCGCCACCGATCGCCCGGCGCGCCAGCTCCGCCCCTTCCTCGAGGCTGGTTGCGCGCCCTGCGACAAACAGCGCCGCACCCGCGTTCATGGCGACGACGTCGCTCGCGGGCCCCGGCACCCCGTCGAGGACGAGCCGCGCGATCCGGACGTTCTCGGCCACGCCGCCGCCTGCGAGCGCTTCGGCCGAAGCGGGCCGCAGGCCGAAGTCGGACGGGTGCACGTAGAAGCTGTTCACCGCGCCGTCGCGGCACTCCGACACCTTCGAGTACCCGGCCGTGGACAGCTCGTCGAGGCCGCCCTCGCCGTGCACCACCCACGCGCGGCGGCACCCAAGGGCGGCGAGCGCGCGGGCGACCAGGCCGGTCAGTTCGGGCCGCGAGACGCCGAGCAGCTGGTGCGACGGCCGCGCCGGGTTGGTGAGCGGGCCCAGCAAGTTGAACGCCGTCCGCATCTTCAGCTCGCGGCGGACCGGCGCCGCGTGCCGCATCGACGGGTGGAACGAGGGGGCGAAGAGGAAGGCGATGCCGGCCGCCTCGAGGCAGCGCGCCACGATGCCGGGCGGTGCCGAGAGACTCACGCCCAGGCCCTCGAAGAGGTCGGCGCTGCCGCAGGCGCTCGAAACCCCGCGGTTGCCGTGCTTGGCCACGCGGACGCCGCACGCGGCCACGACGATGGCGGCGAGCGACGAGATGTTGAAGGTGCCCGAGCGGTCGCCCCCGGTCCCGCACAGATCGACGAGCGGGCCCGATGCCGCGCCAGGCGCGGAACGCAGCGGCAGGGGCACGGCGTGCTCGCGCATCGCGCGCGCCAGCCCGGCGATCTCGGCGGCGCGCGGCCCCTTCATCTCGAGGCCGACGAGCAGCCCCGAGATCTCGGCGGGCGTCGCCTGCCCCTCCATGATGGCGTTCATCGACGCCACGGCCTGCTCGGTGGTCAGGTCGTGGCGCCGGCCGAGCCGCTCGAGGACCTCCGCGAACATACCTGCCTCCTCCCTGTTCACATCGCGAGGAAGTTGCGCAGCAGGTGGACGCCCGCTGCCGTAAGGATTGACTCGGGGTGGAACTGCACCCCGTGGACTGGCAGCGTGCGGTGGCGGAGGCCCATGATGGCGCCGTCCCCGGATGCGCGCGCGGTGACCTCGAGTTCTGCCGGCAGCCCGGCGTCGGCCACGACGAGCGAATGGTAGCGGCCGGCGGCGAACGGCCCGGGCAGGCCGGCGAACACGCCGGCCCCGTCGTGCTCGACGAGCGAGGCCTTGCCGTGCACCGGCCGCGACGCGCGCACCACCCGGCCGCCGAACGCGAGGCCGATGGCCTGGTGCCCGAGGCAGACCCCGAGCACCGGGACGGTGGAGCCGGCCCCCCGCACGAGATCGAGCGTGGCGCCCGCGCTCTCGGGCCGTCCCGGGCCGGGCGAGACGACCACGTGAGAGGGGCGGAGCGCGAGCATCCCGGCGGCGTCGAGCGCGTCGTTGCGCAGCACCGTCACGCGGGCCCCGAGCGCCCCGAGGCACTGGACCAGGTTGTAGGTGAACGAATCGTAGTTGTCGACGACCAGGATCATCGGCTGCCTCCTACCACTCGCTGGACGCGGCGGCCTCGAGCGCCTGCAGCAGCGCCCGCGCTTTTGCGCACGACTCCTCGTATTCCGCGGCGGGATTGGAGTCGGCCACGATGCCGGCGCCGGCCTGCACCGAAGCACGGCCCGGCTCCAGCACCACCGTCCGGATCGCGATGCAGAAGTCGAGGTTCCCGGCGAAGTCCACGTACCCCACGCCGCCCGCGTAGACGCCGCGGCGCGACGGCTCGACCGCCTCGATGATCTGCATCGCGCGGATCCTCGGCGCGCCCGACACGGTGCCGGCCGGGAAGCAGCTGGCAAGGGCGTCGAGCCGATCGCGACCAAGGTCGAGCCGCCCCTCGACCACCGACACCAGGTGCATCACGTGCGAGTAGCGCTCGATCCCCATCAGCTGCGCCACCCGCACGGAGCCGTACGTGCAGACGCGCCCGAGATCGTTCCGCCCGAGGTCCACCAGCATCACGTGCTCGGCACGTTCCTTCTCGTCGGAGGCCAGCTCCGCGGCCAGGCGCGCGTCCTCCTCCTCGTCGCGGCCGCGCGGGCGGGTGCCGGCAATCGGGTGCGTCTCGACGCGGTCGCCCTCGACGCGCACCAGCATCTCGGGCGAGCCTCCGGCAATCGCCGTCCGCCCGGCGCGAATGAAGAACATGTACGGCGAGGGGTTGATGTGGCGGAGCGCTCGGTAGACCCGGAAGGGATCGACGGAGGTCTCCACGTCGAACCGCTGCGAGAGGACGGCCTGGTAGATGTCGCCCTCCGCGATGCGTTCCTGCACGGCGCGGACCCCGCGCTCGAACTCCTCGCGCGAGACGTTCGGCCGCGGCACCAGGGGTGATGCCGCGGGCGGCTCGGGCGTCGAGACCTCGCGTGCCAGCTCCCGCTCGAGGAAGCCGATCCGGGCGCACGCGAAGCGGTACAGCGCCTCGAGGTCGGCGCCGGGCGTTACCCGGGCGTTCGCGATCACGAGGATGCGGTGGCGGACGTGGTCGAACGCCAGGATCGTGTCGAACACCATGAAGACGGCCGGGACGGGACAATCGCCGGCCCGCCGGACGGCCGGCTCGAACCACCCGGCCGCGTCGTAGCCGAGGAAGCCGACCGCGCCGCCAGTGAAGCGCGGGAGCCCCGGCACCGAGGGGGCGCGGTACTCCCCCATCACCCGCCTCAACTCCTCCACGATGGTGCCGCCGGCCACCGTCGTCTTCCCCGCCTGCTCCACCAGGGTGCGGTGGGAATCGGCGCGAAGGACGAGCAGCGGGTCCTTGCCCAGGAACGAGTACCGGGCCACCTGCTCGCCGCCTTCCACGCTCTCGAGCAGGAACGAGTAGTCGGAGTACTCGGCAACCTTGAGAAAGG
Organism: Vicinamibacterales bacterium; assembly: GCA_035348395.1. GTDB lineage: Bacteria > Acidobacteriota > Vicinamibacteria > Vicinamibacterales > Fen-181 > JARKSS01. Next base: position 9,673 of record DAOPQX010000043.1, read on the forward strand.
CCGAGACCGGGGTCAGCAGGTCGGCCATCAGCTCCTTGCAGACCGGCACGAACGAGCCCTCGCGCGCGAGACGGGCGAACTCCTCGAAGGTGGTCATGGTCATCCCGGTCGTCTCCCGATCTGCCGTACAAACAAAAAGCCCCTTCAGCGGTTTCCGCTGAAGAGGCTCTGGAGAACGCTCTGCTCGAGATGTGTCTACACGGGCCCCCTCAGTGGATGGTGTTCCGCCACCACCACGAAGAGGACGACGCGCCGCGGGCGGCCACACTCCCGCGCGGATCGACGCCGAGGCCGGCGGGCAGGGCCGGCAGGCACGGCGACGGGCAGCGGCGGAAGCAGTTCGTCACAATCAACCTGAGAGGTCGAACGGTAGCAGCGACTGGGCCGCGTTGTCAACCAGCCTGCCCGCCGCCTCGCGGGAGTGCGGCTGGCGGGGCGTCTTTCGGCGGCCGCTAAATGCCCGGCGTGGTGCTTCCGGCAATCTCCGGCCGTGGGCGGCGTCCGCGTCCGCGATCTGCCCGCAGCAGGCTGGCAAGCGCCACGATCGCTCCGGCCGCAACGCCGGCCGCGATCGCCTGCGGCACGGTCAGAAGCACGCGGGTGCCCTCCCCCAGCTCGGCCTTCCCGGCCAGCAGGATCCCGATCAGCCCCCGGTCGACCTGGGCCCGGCCGGCAACCATCAGGGCGCAGCCGCCTTGCTCGACCTCGAGCTTTCGGAGGCCGATCATGCACTGCCCGCCGCCCTGCTCGATCTCCAGCTCGTCCCTGGCGATGAGGATGGCGCCGCCGCCCTGCTTGACCTCAACGTCGTTGCCGTAGACCACCGGGAAGAAGCCCCGGTACGCCGCGACCACGGCCTTCTCCGGCTCGCCGTCGCCGCCTTTCCCCCGCTCCTTCCCGCCTTCCGCCATCGTCGTGCCTGGTGCTTCGGCCATGAGGACCCCTCTCTCCGCTCCCAATCGCCTGGCTGCCGGTTGTGACCTCGCCGCCACGGTCATGTCACGCGCCGCTCGTTGCCCCGAGAGCCCTGCTGCTTTTCGAAGGGCACCACGCTCACCCGTCCATCACCCTCCATGCACGCCACCTTGACATCCTTGATGTCGAGCACGCCCTGCTCGCGGAGCTGCGACAGCAGATCTTCCTCTGTCATCAGCTCACGCCGCATGTTCTGGCGGAGCAGCCGGCCGTCCCGGATGAGGGGCAGCGGCGGAGGATGCACGAGGCGGTTGAGCACCGGGAACCTGTAGCCGAGCCAGTCGAGCGCATGGCTGCAGAAGATGATCACGGCCACCAGGAGCAGCCCGTCGGGGACCGACCGGTAGTCGTCCGCCATCGCGTTCTGAGCCGCGTCGGCTATCAGGACGATGACGAGGAGATCGGTGATGCCGACCGTCCCGGCCTGCCGCTTGAGAACGAGGCGCAGGAGCAGGAACAGGCCGAGGTAGATCGCGGTGCCTCGAACAACGATCTCGAGCCACGGCGTATCGAACGCGAAGACCCGTCCCCAGTCGACGCCCATTCAGGCCCGGCCCGGTTGCCCGTGTGACACGCCAAGGTCCATGCGAACGTGGTGCCGGGGCCATCCCGCCGGCTCCGCAGGGCGCTGTCGCCCGGAAGTCCCGTTGGCGGGCGGGGGGACCTCGGGCGGGCAGGGGAATGCCGGGACCGGGATTTTGATCCAAACTGTAGGTGTGAACCCGGCTGTAGGCCTGCCGGGAGAGGAGAAAGGAGCTTGCCATGTCCGTGCCGCGTTGCGCTCTGGCCGTCGCGGCTTTCCTGCTTTCAACCGCTGCGGTAGGAGCGCAGACACCGAACTCATCCACGCTGGGGGCCGAGCTGGCCCAGCTGCTCGAACAACGCCAGCTGAACAACGTCGCCGCCAAGGACCCGGAGCACCCCGGATTTTTCGTCGCGGCATCACACATCCCGGGACAGCAACTGCTGGTCTTGTCGGCCCGGTCGACCGCGCCCGACTACGTTGAGTACGTCCTGGGCGCGTCCAAGTACGACGAGGTCTACGCCACCCTCAACTTCGCCTCCGCGCCCGACGGGAAGCTGCTCGTTCAGGACATGGGGTGTGACGGCCTCCGTTTAGAGGCAACCGAGAGCGGGACCGACGTCGCCTACCTGGACGCGGCGAAGACGGCCATCTTCAATGGCGACTGGAAGAAGCAGGGCGTCAGCGAGCAGGAGTACCGCCAGACGTTCGAGGAGGTGGAGGCCAGGTACGCGCGGGCGCTGTCCTTGCTCGTGGAGCAGCTGAAGCGTCCCGCAACCGAGTGACCGAGTGGGCGGGCCGTTCGTCAGCGGCCCGCCCCCACGAGGATGGCCCCCGGGACGGCCCAGGAGGCGACCGACACCAGGATCCATGTCGGGAGCTGCGCGACGAAGTACTTCGCGGCAATCGATTCGCGCTCGCGCGGGTTCGTCTGCGGGTTCACCACGCCGGCCCTGATGCGAGCGTCGGGCCAGCGTGCCGGATCGTGCCGACCGCCGCCGGCCTCCGTGCCGGGAACTCCTCTTGCTACGCTCGCCGCTGGTGGCGGCCGATGGCTCTTCCCATCGAGGATTACGCGATCATCGGGGATACCCAAACGGCCGCGCTGGTCGGCCGCGACGGCTCGATCGACTGGCTCTGCCTGCCCCGCTTCGACGCGCCGGCCTGCTTCGCGGCCCTGCTGGGCACTCACCACCACGGGCGCTGGCTCATCGCTCCGGCGGGCGGAGGCCGTGCCGTCTCGCGCCGGTACCTCGAGGACTCGCTCGTGCTCTGCCAGGAGTTTGAGACCGCGGCAGGACGGGTGCGCGTCACCGACTTCATGCCGCCGCGCGACCGCGAACCCGACCTGGTCCGCCTGGTCGAGGGCGTGCAGGGGACCGTGGCCGTCGAGATGGAGCTGGTGATCCGGTTCGACTACGGCTCGATCGTCCCCTGGGTCCGCTCGATGGATGGGAGGCTGTTCGCCATCGGCGGCCCGGACGCGCTGAGCCTTTGGCCCGGTGCCGCGACCGAGGGGCGCGACCTCACCACGCACGCGACCTTCGAGGTCCGGGCGGGTGAGCAGGTGACGTTCGTCCTGGCCTGGCACCCGTCGCACGAGGAGCTCCCAAACCCGGCGCCCGACGCCGCGAAGGCCCTCACCGACACGCTGGCCTGGTGGCGCGACTGGGCGCGCCGCTGCACCTACCACGGACCCTGGCGGGAGCAGGTGCTCCGCTCGCTCCTCACGCTCAAGGCGCTGACCTACGCGCCCACGGGGGGGATTGTCGCCGCGCCAACGACCTCGCTTCCCGAGAAGCTAGGCGGGGTGCGCAACTGGGACTACCGCTACTGCTGGATTCGCGATGCGACCTTCACCCTCTTTGCCCTCAGCATCGGCGGCTATCTCGAGGAAGCGGCGGCCTGGCGCAACTGGCTGCTGAGGGCCGTCGCGGGCGACCCGGCGGATCTGCAGATCCTCTACGGTCCTGCCGGTGAGCGGCGGCTCCCGGAGTTGGAGCTCCCGTGGCTGCCCGGCTACGAGGAGTCGCGGCCGGTCCGGATCGGGAACGCGGCTTCCGGGCAGCTGCAGCTCGACGTCTACGGCGAGATGATGGACGTGCTGGACGTGGCGCGCCGGGCGGGCTTGCCGCCCGACCGCGACGCGTGGGCCCTGCAGACGGCGATGCTGCGCCACCTCGAGAAGATCTGGCGTGCGCCCGACGAGGGCATCTGGGAGGTGCGCGGCCCGCGGCGCCACTTCACGCACTCGAAGGTGATGGCGTGGGTCGCGTTCGACCGGGCGGTGACGGCGGTGGCGGAAGCGGGCCTCGACGGCCCGGTGGACCGCTGGCGCGCGGTGCGCGCCGAGATCCACCAGGAGGTGTGCTCGCGGGGGTTCGACGTCGGGTTGAACGCCTTCACCCAGTACTACGGGTCGCAAATCCCGGACGCGAGCCTGCTGATGATTCCGCTCGTCGGCTTCCTCCCTGCGCGAGATCCCCGCGTCGCCGGCACCGTCGCCTTGGTCGAGCGAGGCCTGCTGCGCGACGGGTTCGTCCACCGCTACCCGGTCGAGGAGCGGCAGCAGGAGGTGGACGGCCTGCCGGCTGGCGAGGGGACGTTCCTGCCCTGCTCGTTCTGGCTGGCCGACAACTACGTGCTGGCCGGCCGCTACGACGAGGCGCGCGCCCTCTTCGAACGCCTGATCGGCGTCGCCAACGACGTGGGGCTGCTTGCGGAGGAGTACGACGTCGGCGCCCGCCGGCTGGTGGGCAACTTCCCCCAGGCGTTCTCCCACGTGGGGCTGGTGAACACCGCGAGGAACCTGGCGCGGGCGCACGGCCCGGCCGAGAGCCGCGGCGAAGGCCGCGGGGCCGTACCAAGAGCGTGAAAGACGTCACACGTGGGGCCAAGATCGTGTGACGCTGGATGCGTGTCCACGTTCAACCCGCGTTTACTCTACGCGCTTTCCTGATGATCTTTTGCGTCTCGGTGTCTCTGTGTCTCTGTGGTTCAGTCAACGTGATCTCGAATGCAGCGTGACAGCGCCTTTGAAGTTGCTGATTCGCAGATCTCTGCGTACGCCTCCGCGCCTCCGCGTCTCCGCGTCTCCGCGTTGAACGTGGTCGCGGCCGTGCTCCTGTACGCGAACGCCCGCGGCCGTTCGACCGCGGGCGTCGTGTGCGCGCCTCCGACGGGGCGACCACAAGGGTCGCCCCCTACTTCACCTCCGAGATCTTGATCGGCGCGCGCTCCTTCGCGCTGAGCAGCGCCGCCTCGAGCACGCGCTGCGTCTCGTAGGCGTCGGCGAAGTCGGGCACCGGGACGACGGGCTTCCGGCGGGCGAGGACGTGCATGATGTCGGCCGCCTGGTTCACGAAGCCGTGCTCGTATCCGAGGATGTGCGCGTCGGGCCACCACGCTCCGACGTACGGATGATTCCCTCCCGAGGTGACGATGATGTGGCGCCACGAGGCGGTCTTGGGGTCCTCGGTGTTGTCGTAGAAGTCGAGGTAGTTCATGTCCTCGAAGTTGAACCGCAGGGCCCCCTTCTCGCCGTGGATCTCGAAGCCGTTGCGGTTCTTGTAGCCGGTCGCCAGGCGCGTCGCCTCGAAGCTGGCCACCGCCCCCTTCCGGAACCTCGCCAGGAACAGCACCGCGTCGTCCACGTCCACGCGTCCCTTGGCCCGGCTCTTCGTCTTCTGGACGATGCCGCCGGTGGCCCCGGCCGAGGCGATCGAGCGCTCCTTGATGAAGGTCTCGGCGATCGCGCCGGTCACCTCGACGATGTCGTCGCCGGTGACGAAGCGGGCCATGTCCACGATGTGGGCGTTGAGGTCGCCGTGGGCGCCGCTACCCGCCAGCTTCTTCTGGAAGCGCCAGGCGAGCGGCGTGTCGGGGCCGCCCCAGTCCTGGAGGTAGACGCAGCGCACGTGGTAGACGCGGCCGATCCGGCCCTCTTGGACCAGCTGGTACGCGAGTGCCACCGCTGGAACCCGGCGGTAGTTGTACCAGACGAAGGTGGGCACCTTCGCCTGCTTGGCTGCCTCGACCATGGTCCGGGCGTCGGCAAGCGTACCGGCCAGCGGCTTCTCGGTGGCGACCGGCTTGCCGGCGTCGAGCGCCGCCAGCGCCGGCTCCATGTGCATGTAGTTGGGCGTGACGATGTCGACCAGGTCGATCTCCTCGCTGCGAACCGTCTTCTCCCAGTCGGTGCTGCAGTGCTGCCAGCCCCAGCGCGAGGTGAAGGCGTTGCAGTTCTCGTTCTTCATCCCGAACGACGTGTGCATGACCGGGACGGCCGGAAGGTCGGTGAAGAACTTGGCAACCTTCAGGTAGGCGTTGCTGTGGGTGCGCCCCATGAAGCCCTGTCCGATCAAGGCCACGTTCACGGTCTTTGCCATCGGTCCTGCCTCCTTTGACTGTGCGATTCGCCGCGAGGACGGCGTCGATTATCGTCGCTCACCGGCCGAGCTTCAACACCCAGGCGGGCTGCGCGCGCAGCGCCTCGGGCACCTCGGGCAACTCGATCGACACGCCGTCGCCCTCGGCGGTGAACGCGAGCGGCGAAGCCGATCCCAGCAGCGCCGCCGACCGGACGCCGCTCACCTGCTTGACGACGAAACGCCGTCCCGGCCAGCGCGGGAGGATCGCGTAGACGTCGTCGCCCTTGGCGGTGAAGAACGCTTCGATGGCGGCCTTCCCCGCCTCGGGCTGCGCGACGAGCGCCATGACGTCGTAGGCCGCCGCGTACTCCTTGCCGTAGTCGGTGGCCGGCACCTGGCCGGCGCTCCACTGCCGCGTGGCGGTCCACGGGCGCGTGCCGTAGATCGCCTCGCCGTTCACCTTCAGCCAGTCGCCGATCTGGACGAGGCGCTCCTCCATGACCACCGGGATGGTGCCGTCGCCGTCCGGGCCGATGTCGAGCAGCAGGTTGCCGCCGCGGCTCACCAGGTCGACCAGCATCATCACCAGCTCGCGGCCGCTGCGGTAGTGCTCGAGGCGCTCGGCGCGGTTGTAGCCGTAGCTGAAGCCCATGCCGCGGCTCTCCTCCCAGGGATGCTCCATGCCGCTCATGCCGGGCGTGTACTCGGTGGTCCAGTAGCCGCCGTGCTTGTGCCGCGAGTCGCTGCCCCACCGGTCGTTGATCACCACCTCCTCGCGGA
>DAOPQX010000044.1:0-16153 GCA_035348395.1 Vicinamibacterales bacterium
TTGCTCGGCCCCCGCGAGGCGCTGGAGGAGGCGCTCTTCATGGGACTCCGGCTGTGTGACGGGGTGTCGTGCGAGGCGCTCGGCGCCCGGTACGGCGTGGACATCTGGGCCGTTTACGGCGAGCGGCTCGAACCCGCCATCGACGCGGGCCTGCTGATTCGGCAGGGAGAATGCCTGCGGCTCACGCGGCCGGGGATGCTGATGGCCAACGAGGTAATGGCTGCTTTTCTACGGACCGACAGTACGGTAGAGTAACGCCCTCACCGGCTTGTACTCGTGTCAAGGAGGCCTGCATGCGACTGACCTGGTTTGCGATCGTTACTTGTCGACGGCCGATGCTGGCTGGTCTGGTGCTCGCCCTAGTGCTGGCGTTCGGGTCGCCGACCCTGACCTTCGCCCAGGAGGAGCAGGGCGCCCCGCAGAAGCCGACCGTGGCGTTCCAGAACGACGCCGGCTTGATGATCCTCTACGTCAAGGCGGACAAGACCGCCGACTTCGAGGAGTTGGCGGCGCGCCTCAAGGAGGGTTTGACCAAGATCGAGGCGCCAGAGGTGAAGCAGCAGGCCGAGAGCTGGAAGCTGTTCAAGGGCCCGGTGGGCAACGGCACGGCCGTCTACGTGATGCTCGCCGACCCGGTCGTGAAGAACGTCGAGTACTGGTTCCTCTCGCTGCTGTACAAGGCTTTCCCGGCCGACGCGCAGGCGCTGTATCAGAAGTGGACCGACGCGAAGGCGGCCAACCCGCCCGCGGTCTTCGACCTCACGCTCGTCACCAAGATGCAGTAGGCGGGCGGCCCGCCTCCTCGCGACGAGCGCCCCAAACCGGGAGCGGTGCAGTTGCCGCTCCCTGTTTTTTTGTACGGCCGATCAGAACCCCAGGTTGGCACCCGCGTAGAGGCGGTGGTAGCGGTCGTGCAGCGGGTCGCCGCGCAGCGAGAACAGACGGTAGTCGAGCCGCAGGCGCAGCGGCCCGAGCAGCCGGATCTTCGCGCCGCCGCCCAGGTTGACGGCGAGGCTGGTCTCGGAGGAGCCGCCGAGCCGCTCGCGGTAGACGCCGGCCCCGGCCGTGACGTAGAGCTGCGCGCCGCCCAGGGCAATAGGGGTCTGCAGGAGGCCGTTCACCGACCCGACGCGCAAGCCCGGCTCGAGGTCCCCGGCGTCCTCGGCAATGTCCGAGTACTCGAACTCGAAGCCGAGCGCCAGCACTCCCCCACCGATCGCCAGCCCCCTCGCCTGCCGGGAGCCCGGCGTGGTGCTGAGCCCGAGGAACGCGGTGATGTCGGCGCGGGCCGGCGCAGCCGCGCCGAGCCACGCGAAGACGACGAGCGCCGCGACCATCCCTCGCCTGGCCATGCCCACCTCGCCTCCACGATCCGTTCCAGCCGCCCGTATCAGGTTCCGGCCCGTCCGCCCGGCCACGCGACGTCGGCGCGCGGGTCGGGTTTCCTGAGCTGGGCGCGCACCTGGGTGCCGGCCTTGCGCGGCAGGACGGCGCGCTTCCCCTGCTGCACCTTCCACATCGCCAGCAGGTCTTCCGGCCCCGCGTTGGGCGGGCGGTGCCGGTAGTCGGCGCCGTCGTACTCGAGGAACTCGCACATCTCGTACAGGCGCGAGTGCATGCGGAAGCCGACGCGCGCCAGCAGCGAGTCGGGGTCGCCGGCGTCCTCCTTCTCCTCGTAGTTGGAGGTGAAGACGGTGAGCCGCCGGTCGTTGTAGCGCGTGCTGACGATGAGGTTGAGGGTTTCCTCGACCCACTCCGACGACTTCTCCGAGCCGATGTCGTCGAGCACCAGCAGGTCGGCGTCCATCACCGGCCGCAGCACCTCCGACTCGTTCGCACGGACCGACGGGTCGTACGTGCTGCGGATCAGGCGCAGCAGTTCGCGCACGTCGTAGAAGAGCCCGCGGGCGCCGCGCGCGAGGATGACCTGCCGGAGGACCGCGACGGCGAGGTGGCTCTTGCCGACGCCGGGCGGCCCGATGAGGAACAACCCCTTGTCCACGACGGGGAACGCGTCGGCGAAACGCCGCGCGCGGGAGAGGGCGTTCTGCAGCTTCTCGTTCGGGTAGGTGACGAAGCTCTCGAGCGTGCAGTGCTGGTAGCGGCGCGGGATGCGGGCCTCGGCCAGCCGGCGCGCCGCGACCGCCTCGCGCCAGCAGTCGCAGCGCACGGCCTCGCGGCGGCCCTCGCGCTCGACCACGCGCCACCTGGTATCGTCGCAGATCGGGCAGGGCATGGGACGCCTATTGTGCCATGACGGACCGCGAAGAGTGACGTCAAGATGCGACCGCGAAGATCACAAGATTGGCACTGTCAAAGATCGCAAAGAGTTGACCACAAAGATCACAAAGGGTAAGACGCAGGGTCGTCGGGCGGGCGCGAAGCGCGCGGCCGCCGAAGACCCGCGGATGCGCGAGGCCCACTCCTCTTTGTGTTCTTTGTGTTCTTTGTGTTCTTTGTGGTTATTCCGTGGGGGGCACGAACGGTTGTTCGCGCGCGTCAGGACTTCGCGCTGGCTCGCGGCCTGCCGCCCGCCTTCTCGGCGACGGGCGCCTGCTGGTCGGGCGGCGGCGGCGTGGAACGCACCAGGTCGGAGGGCGCCGAGCGGACGAGCGCCGTGTGCAGGCGCTGCTCCCAATCGTCGAGGCCGCGCGCCAGCTCGCCCTTCACGTAGGCCATGAACTCGTTGACCTCGTGCTGCATCTGCTCGATCTTCCGGCGCATGTTGAGGATGATCTCGACGCCGGCCAGGTTCACGCCGAGATCGCGCGTGAGCGAGAGGATCGTCTCCAGCTGCTCGAGGTCCTCCTCCGAATACAGCCGGGTGTTCCCCTCCGTGCGCGACGGCTTCAACAATCCCTCGCGCTCGTAGAGCCGGAGCGTCTGCGGGTGGATGCTGTACTTCTGCGCCACGGCGCTGATCATGTAGTAGGCCTTGCCGCCTCGCCTCGTCACCATGGCTCCCCCTCAGTCCAACCGGCGGCCCGCGCCCTCCGCCGCCCGCCACTCGCGGCGGACGTCCTCGTGGTGGATCCGCGCGAACTCCCGCAACAGCTCCTTCGACCGCTCGTCGAGCAGCGAGGGCAGGACGAGCTTCACCTCCACCAGCAGGTCGCCGCGACTTCCCTGCCGCGGCATGGGCAGCCCCCGCTCCCGCAGGCGCAGCCGCTGCCCCGACTGCGTCCCGGGCGGCACGCGCACCGTGACCGCTCCCTCGAGCGTCGGCACCTCGATGCGCGCCCCGAGCGCCGCCTCGTGTATCGCCACCGGCAGCACCAGGTGCAGGTCCGGTCCCTCGCGCCGGAACAGCGGGTGCGGCTCGACGTGGACACGCACGAACAGGTCGCCCGGCTCGCCGCCGCGGCGGCCGGCGTGCCCCCCGCCCGCCACGCGCAGCTCGGCGCCGTCCGCGATGCCCGGCGGCACCGCCACCCTCACCGTCTCGCCCCGCACCTCGACGCCCTGGCCGCCGCAGTGGCGGCAGGTCATCGCGGTCAGCTGGCCGCTGCCTCCGCACCGCTCGCAAGGCCTCGCGAACACCATGTGGCCGCGCGACGAGCGGACGCGCCCGGTCCCGCGGCAGGCCGGGCAGTCGCCCGCCGGCGCATGCACGACGCCCCGGCCAAGGCACGCCCGGCACGCCACGTGCCGCGTCAGCGGCACCTGCCGCTCGGTGCCCGTCAGCACCTCGGCGAGCGAGACGCTGAAGGCGGCGTGCAGGTGGGCCCCGCGCTGCGGCCCCGCCTCGCCGCCCCCGAGCGTCCTGGTCAGCACGTCGGCGAACAGCTCGCCGAAGGTGGAGGCCTCGGCGCCAACCGACGCCTGCACGGAGAAGTCGAACCCCTCGAAGCCGTACGACTGCGCCGGCTCCGCGGGCTCGAGCGGAACGCCGGCGTCGTAGGCGCGGCGCCGCTCGGGGTCGTTCAGGGTCTCGAACGCCCGCGTGATCAGGGCGTACCGGGCCTGGGCCTCGCGGTCGCCGGGATTGACGTCCGGGTGATACCGCCGGGCCAGGCGGCGGTACGCACGGCGGATCTCTCCGCCGCCCGCTCCCCGCCGCACCCCGAGAATCTCGTACAGGTCCATGGGTTCACATCAGCCGGCCGCAGACAGCCTGTCCGCTGTCTGCTGTCGGCTACTTCTTGTCGTCCACCACCTCCGCGTCGATGACGTCGTCGCTGCCGGTGCGGCCCTCGCCGCCGGCAGACGCCCCGGCGCCCGCCTCCTCACCGGGCTGGGCGCCCGGCCCGCCCGGCTGCGACTGCCGGTAGAGCGCCTCGGCCATCGCGTGCGACGCCTTCTGCAGGTCGTCCATCGCCTTGCGAATCGCTGACACGTCGTCGCCCTCGGCGGCCTTCCGGAGCGCGGCGATCGACGACTCGATGCGCGACGCGTCACCGGCGGCCACCCGCTCGCGGTTCTCGTTGAGCGTCTTCTCGATCTGGTAGATCAGGCCGTCCGCCTGGTTGCGCGCGTCGGTCACCTCGCGCCGCCGCTTGTCCTCGTCGGCGTGCGACTCGGCCTCGCGCATCATGCGGTCGACCTCGTCCTTGCTGAGGCCGCTCGACGCGGTGATCGTGATCTTCTGCTCCTTGTTGGTCGCCATGTCCTTGGCCGACACGTTGACGATCCCGTTGGCGTCGATGTCGAAGGTGACCTCGATCTGCGGGACGCCGCGCGGAGCCGGCGGGATGCCGACCAGGTTGAAGCGGCCGAGCGTGCGGTTGTCGCGGGCGAACTCGCGCTCGCCCTGCATCACGTGCACCTCGACCTGCGTCTGGTTGTCGGACGCGGTCGAGAACATCTCGCTCTTGCGCGTCGGGATCGTCGTGTTGCGCGGGATGAGCTTGGTCATCACCCCGCCAAGCGTCTCGATGCCGAGCGAGAGCGGCGTCACGTCGAGCAGCAGCAGGTCCTTGACCTCTCCCGCCAGGACGCCCGCCTGGATGGCCGCGCCGACAGCCACCACCTCGTCGGGGTTTACGCCGCGGTGCGGCTCCTTGCCGAACAGCTCCTTGACGACCTGCTGCACGCGCGGGATACGGGTCGAGCCCCCGACGAGCACCACCTCGTCGATCTTCGAGGCGTCGAGCCCGGCGTCGGCAAGCGCGCGGCGCACCGGCCCGACGGTCTTCTGGATCAGGTCCTCGACCAGTTGCTCGAACTTCGAGCGCGTCAGCCGCATCGTCAGGTGCTTGGGGCCGGTCTGGTCGGCGGTGATGAACGGGAGGTTGATGTCGGTCTCGGTGACCGTCGACAGCTCCATCTTCGCCTTCTCGGCCGCCTCCTTCAGACGCTGGAGCGCCATCCGGTCCTTGCCGAGGTCGATCCCCTCGCTCTTCCGGAACTCCGTGATGATCCAGTCGATGATCCGCTGGTCGAGGTTGTCGCCGCCCAGGTGGGTGTCGCCGTTGGTCGACTTCACCTCGACAACCCCCTCCCCCACCTCGAGGATCGAGATGTCGAAGGTACCGCCGCCGAAGTCGTAGACCGCGATCGTCTCGTCCTTCTTCTTGTCGAGCCCGTAGGCCAGCGCGGCCGCCGTCGGCTCGTTGACGATCCGCTTCACCTCGAGGCCCGCAATCTGGCCGGCATCCTTGGTGGCCTGCCGCTGGGCGTCGTTGAAGTAGGCCGGCACCGTGATGACCGCCGCGGTCACCGTCTGGCCGAGGTAGGCCTCGGCCGCCTGCTTCAGCTTCTGCAGGATCATCGCGGAGATCTCGGGCGGCGAGTACTCCTTGCCCATCGCGACCACCCGGACGTCACCCCCTTGGCCCGCCACGACCTTGTAGGGGACCATCGTCATCTCCTCGGTCACCTCGTCGTAGCGCCGGCCCATGAACCGCTTGATCGAGAAGATCGTGTTCTCGGGGTTGGTCACCGCCTGGCGCTTGGCCACCTGGCCAACCGGGCGCTCCCCCGTCTTCGTGAACGCGACAACGGACGGCGTGAGCCGCCCGCCCTCGGGGTTGGTGATCACGGAGGGCTCGCCGCCCTCCATGACGGCCACGACCGAGTTGGTGGTCCCGAGGTCGATTCCGATGATTTTGCTCATAGCGCTTCCCATCCCCCGAAAGCTGATCTGCGGGACCGCCGGTCCCGTAACACGCCAATCTGCGCCGACCCTATGCAGTAAACACTATAGAAATATGAGTGCGAATCTGTCAAGCCGGACAACAACCCGCTTTCACCAACGCAGGCCGCGTCTCGGAGGCAGGATGGTTTCGGGGCAGGCTGCGGCTTCGGCGGGCAGGCTGCGGCTTCGGCGGCGCCGTGGGTCGCCGGCACCCACCAGCACGGCACTCTTGATAAGATCGCGTCGTGGCCCACGTCGTTCTTCGCGTCGCCCGGCATGCGGGCATCGTGGCGCTGTTCGTGCTCGCCGCCGTCCTCGGGGTGGTGACGGGCGTGTTCTTCGCCTACGCCGGCGATCTGCCTCGCATCTCGGCGCTCGACGACTACGCCCCGAACACGATCACGCGCGTGCTGGCGGCCGACGGGCAGGTGGTGGCCGAGTTCGCGACCGAGCGGCGGGTCGTGGTGGGCTACGACGACATCTCGGCGCGGCTGCGCCAGGCGATCATCGCGGCCGAGGATGCCGGGTTCTACCGCCACGTCGGCGTCAGCATGACGCGGGTGCTCATCACCGCGGTCGAGGACGTGATCAAGCGCCGGATGGCGGGCGCCAGCACGCTGACCATGCAGCTGGCGCGCGGGCTGTTCCTGACCGACGAGAAGACGTGGGAGCGGAAGATCAAGGAGGCCCTGCTGGCGCTCCAGATCGAGAAGCGGTACACCAAGCGCGAGATCTTCACCTTCTACGCGAACCAGATCTACCTCGGTCACGGGGCGTACGGCGTCGAGGCCGCCTCGCGGATGTACTTCGGCAAGCGATCCAAGGACCTGACGCTCGAGGAAGCGGCGCTGATCGCCGGCATCATCCAGCTGCCGCAGCGCCAGAGCCCCTTCGTCGACGTGCGGCGCGCCACCGGGCGGCGCAACTACGTGCTGCGCCAGATGGCCGAGGAGAAGTACATCACGCGCGAGGAGGCCGAGGCGGCTTCCCGCCAGCCGGTGGTGGCGCGCGGCCAACCCAGGGCCGACGAGTCGATCGCGCCGTTCTTCGTCGAGGAGGTGCGGAAGTATTTGGAGCGGAAGTACGGGGCGCGGCAGCTGTACGAGAAGGGGCTCTCGGTGGAGACGTCGCTCGATCCGCAGCTCCAGCTGGCTGCCAACCAGGCGCTCGACGAGGGGCTGCGGGCGCTCGACCGGCGCCGCGGCTTCCGGAAGCCCGCCCGCAACCTGGTCTCCGAGGGCGTGGACCTCGCGCGGTACACGGACGACCGGTGGAGCCGGCCTCGCGCGGTCGGCCAGGTGCTGCCGGCCGTGGTGATCGCCGCGAACCCGCGGGGCGCCAGGACGGCGCGGGGCGGCGCAACCGCCCCTGGCGGGGCATTGGCTCCCGGGGCCGTCCGCGTCCGCATCGGCGAGCAGACGGCCGACCTCGATCGCCAGGCGATCGCCTGGACGCGCCGGGCGAACGCGAGCGACTTCTTGCGCGTGGGCGACCTCGTCGAGGTCAGGGTGCGTGCCATCGACCCCGCCACTGGGGCGCTCAGCGTCGTGCTCGACCAGGCGCCGATCGTGGACGGCGCCCTGCTCGCCATGGACAACCGGACCGGGCAGGTCGTGGCGATGGTCGGCGGCCTCAGCTTTACCCGCAGCAAGTTCAACCGGGCCACGCAGGCCTCGCGTCAGCTCGGATCGGTCTTCAAGCCGTTCGTCTACACGGTGGCCATCGATCGCGGGTTCACCCCGGCCAGCGTGCTGCTCGACGAGCCGGTGGCCTACGACGTCGGGCCCGGGCAGCCGCCGTACACGCCGCGCAACTACGACGGCACCTTCGAGGGGCCGATCACGCTGCGCCGGGCGGTCGAGCAGTCGCGCAACGTTCCGGCCGTCCGCACCATCGACCAGGTCGGACCCGGGCAGGTGGTGGATTACGTTCGCCGGTTCGGCTTCGAGGCGTCGTTCCCGCCGGTCCTCTCGCTGGCCCTGGGCGCGGGAGAGGCGACCCTGCTCGAGACGGTGGCGGCCTACGCCGTCTTCCCGAACCAGGGCATCCGCATGCAGCCCTACCAGGTGCTCCGCATCCTCGACCGCGACGGCAACGTGCTCGAGGAGAACCGCCCGCAGCCGCGCGAGGCGCTCCGCGCCGACACTGCGTACGTGATGACGAACCTGCTGCGCGGCGTGGTGCAGCGCGGCACCGCCGCCTCGGCCGCGTCGCTGCAGTGGCCCCTCGGCGGCAAGACGGGGACCACCAACGACTTCACCGACGCCTGGTTCATCGGCTTCGACCCGAACATCACGGTCGGCGTGTGGGTGGGCTACGACGACAAGAAGCCGCTCGGCCCGGCCGAGACCGGCGCCCAGGCGGCGCTGCCGATCTGGAAGGCGTTCATGAAGGCCTACATCGACGCGCGCGGCGACCGCCAGAACCCGCCCGCCTTCGAGGCTCCTGGCAACATCGTGTTCCTGAACGTAGACCGGGCCACGGGCCACCCGGCCGAAGCCGACGCCCCCAACGTGATCTCCGAGGCGTTCATCGCCGGCACCCAGCCCGGGGGCTGGCAGTAAGAAGGCTCAAGACTCAAGGCTCAAGGCGGGGCTCACGGCTCGGGGCTGTCCTGCGCGAAGAGGCTCATTTCCACGGGACTGACGAACACCCCGTCGCCCGGCTTCAGCCCGAGCGCCCGGTAGCGTTCCTGTGACAGCTCGACGCGCACCGGGTCGCCCCACTCCGCCACCAGGTCCACCTTCACGAGCGGCCCGGCCGGGTTGACGTGGCGCACCCGCGCCCTGAACTGCTGGGCCCCGCCTTCCTCGAGCCTGATCTCGAGCTGGTGCGGCCGGATGTAGAGGGTGGCGAGCCGCGCCTCGCGCACGTCTTCCCGGTGCGGCACCTCGAAGGCCAGCCCGCCGATGTAGGCCTTGCCGTGCTCGATCCGGAATCGGAACAGGTTGACGTCGCCGAGGAAGTCGACCACGAACGGGCTGACCGGGTGCTGGTAGACCTCGGCGGGGGTCCCCACCTGCTCGATGCGCCCCTGGTTCATGACGACGACCCGGTCGGCCGCCTCGAGCGCCTCTTCCTGGTCGTGGGTGACGAAGATGCTGGTGACGTGCAGCTCGTCGTGCAGCCGGCGCAGCCAGCGCCGCAGCTCCTTGCGGACCTTCGCGTCGAGCGCGCCGAACGGCTCGTCGAGCAGCAGCACCCGCGGCTCGACGGCGAGCGCGCGCGCCAGCGCCACCCGCTGTCGCTGCCCGCCCGAGAGCTGGGCGGGCAGGCGGTGGGCCATCGCCTCGAGCTGCACCAGCTCGAGCAGCCGCTGCACGCGCCGCTCGATCTCGGGGCGGGCCGGGCGCGTCTCGCGCGGCCGCACCCGCAGCCCGAAGGCGATGTTCTCGAAGACCGTCATGTGGCGGAAGAGCGCGTAGTGCTGGAAGACGAACCCCACGCGGCGGTCGGCGGCCCTCCGGTTCGTGCTGTCCTCGCCGTCGAACAGCACCGACCCGGCGTCCGGGATCTCCAGCCCCGCGATCACCCGCAGCAGCGTCGTCTTGCCCGAGCCCGAGGGGCCGAGCAGCGCCATCAGCTCGCCGGTCTGCACGAGCAGATCGACCCGGTCGACGGCCACGAACTGGCCGAACCGCTTGGTGACGCCCCTGACCTCGATGCTCATGTCCCCACCCGCCTGCCGATCACCGCCTTCGCCGCCAGCGTCACGAGCGCCGCGGCGGCGAGCACGGAGGCCACCGCGAAGGCGGCCGCGAAGCTGTACTCGTTGTACAGGATCTCGACGTGGAGCGGGGCCGTGTTCGTCTGGCCCCGGATGTGCCCCGATACGATCGAGACGGCGCCGAACTCCCCGATCGCCCGGGCGTTCAACAGCACGACCCCGTACAGCAAGGCCCACCGGATGTTCGGCAGCGTGACCCGCCAGAAGGTCTGCCAGCCGGTGGCCCCCAGGGCGAGCGCCGCCTGCTCCTCCTCGATGCCCTGCTCCTGCATGACCGGGATCAGCTCGCGGGCGACGAACGGCGCGGTCACGAACAGCGTCGCCAGGATGATACCCGGAACGGCGAAGAGGATGCGGACGCCGTGTTCCGACAGCCAGGGGCCCAGTGCGCTCTGGGCGCCGAACAGCAGGACGAAGACGAGGCCCGCGACGACCGGCGACACGGTGAACGGCAGGTCGATCAACGCGACCAGCAGGCGGCGCCCGGGGAACCGGAAGCGTGCGATGGCCCAGGCCGCCGCCAGGCCGACCAGCGTGTTCAGGGGCACCGCCACCACCGCGGTCAGGGCGGTCAGCCGGAGAGCCGCGAGCGTGTCGGGGTCCGCGATGGCGCGCCAGTACGCGCCCACCCCCTCGCCGAGCGCCTGCCCGAACACCGCGGCGAGCGGGATCAGCAGAAAGCAGCCGAGGAAGAGCAGCGCGAGCCCGGTGAGCGCCCACCGCGCCGCCCTCCCGCCGCCGCGCGCCGCCGCGGCCGTGGAGCGATCGCCCGGCCCACTCACGGCATCACCTCGCGGCGGCGGCTCCACGCCTGCAGGCCGTTGATCGCGATCAGCAGGCCGAACGACAGCGCCAGCATCACCGCGGCAATCGCCGTGGCGCCGTCGTAGTCGTACTGCTCGAGCCGCGCGACGATCAGCAGCGGGACGACCTCGGTGCGCAGCGGCAGGTTCCCCGAGATGAAGATCACCGACCCGTACTCCCCGAGCGCCCGGGCGAACGCCAGGGTGAATCCCGTCAGCAGCGCCGGCAGGATGGACGGCAGCAGGACGCGGCGGAAGGTCTGCGCGCGGCTGGCGCCCAGGCTCGCCGCCGCGTCCTCCACCTCGGGGTCGAGGTCCTCGAGTACCGGCTGCACCGCCCGGACGACGAACGGGAGGCCGACGAAGGTCAGGGCGATGACGACCCCGAGACGGGTGAAGGCAGCCTGCGCGCCCGCCGCCGCCAGGGGCGCCCCGAGCCATCCCGTCGGCGCGTAGACCGCGGTGAGCGCGATGCCGGCCACCGAGGTCGGCAGCGCGAACGGCAGGTCCACGCAGGCGTCCACCAGGCGACGGCCCGGGAAGCGGTAGCGGACCAGCACCCAGGCGACCAGCAGCCCGAAGACGGCGTTGGTGAGCGCCGCCGCGAGCGAGGCGCCGAAGCTCAGGCCCGCCGCCGCCAGCACGCGCTCGCTCGAAACGGCGGCGAGCACCTCCGACGGGCCCATCCTCGCCGCCCGCAGCGCCAGCACCGCCAGCGGCGCCACGATCAGCAGCCCGACATAGGCTGTCGTGATGCCGAGCGTGAGGCGGAAGCCCGGCAGGACGCGCCGGCGCGGCTGCGTGGGTGCGGAAGGCCCCCTCATCGCCGGGTGAAGATCCGATCGAAGACGCCGCCCTCGTCGAAGTGAGTGCGCTGCGCTTGCGCCCACCCGCCGAAATCGCGGTCGATGGTGAAGGTGCGCACCTCGGGGAAGCGGGCCCGGTGCCGGGCCATCACCTCGGGAAGGCGCGGACGGTAGAAGTGCCGGGCGGCGATCTCCTGCGCCTCGGGCGTGTAGAGGAACTGCAGGTACGCCTCGGCGGCGCGGCGGCTCCCGCGGCGGTCCACCACCCGGTCGACGACCGCGACCGGCGGCTCGGCGAGGATCGTCGCCGGCGGCACCACCACGGCGACCCTGTCCCTGCCGACCTTCTCAATCGCCAGCAGCGCCTCGTTCTCCCACGTCACGAGCACGTCGCCGATGCCCCGCTGCACGAAGGTCGTGGTCGCGCCGCGGGCACCGGAATCGAGCACCGGCACGTTGGCGAAGAGCCGCGCCACGAACTCGCGCGCCTTCGTCTCGTCGCCGCCAGCCCGCTCGCGCGCCCAGGCCCAGGCCGCCAGGTAGTTCCACCGCGCCCCCCCCGACGTCTTCGGATTCGGCACGATCACCGAGACACCGGGCCGCACGAGGTCGTCCCAGCCCGCGATCCCCTTGGGGTTCCCCTTCCGGACCAGGAACACGATGACCGACGTGTAGGGGGTGCTGTTGTGGGGAAGGCGCTCCTGCCACCCCGCGGCGATCGTGCCGCCGTGGCGCGCGATGGCGTCGATGTCGTACCCGAGCGCCAGCGTGACGACGTCGGCCTCGAGGCCGTCGATCACCGATCGGGCCTGCTTGCCCGATCCGCCGTGCGACTGCCGGACCGCGATTGCCTGGCCGGTCTTCGCCCTCCAGTGCCGGGCGAACGCCGCGTTGATCTCCTGGTAGAACTCCCGGGTGGGATCGTAGGAGACGTTGAGGAGCGTGACGGCCTGCACGCCCGGCATCCCGGGGAGCGGCGCGGCGGGAGACGCGGCGGCGACCCAGCCCCACGCCGCCCCGAGCGCGACGGCCAGCAGGGCGGCCGGCCCCCACAGACGGCCCGGCAGTTTCAGCACCGGCATAGTCTAGCAGCCTGCGGCGCCACCCGGGCACAGGCTGCGGGAACGCCGCCGCTACTCTTCGTCCGCCCCCGCCTGCCCCAGCGTCCCGGCCGCCTTCCGCTTCAGGTACGTCTTGATGAAGACGTCGATGTCGCCGTCCAGCACCCGGTTGACGTCACCGACCTCCTCCTTGGTGCGGTGATCCTTCACCATCTGGTAGGGGTGCAGGACGTAGCTGCGAATCTGGCTCCCGAAGGCGATGTCCTTCTTCTCCCCGCCGAGCTGCTCGAGCTTTGCCTGCTGTTCCTTCATCCGAAGGTCGTACAGCCGGGCGCGCAGCACGCGCATCGCCGAGTCGCGGTTGCGCCCCTGCGATCGCTCGTTCTGACAGGTCACCACGATCCCGGTGGGCAGGTGGGTGATGCGGATCGCCGAGTCGGTGACGTTGATGTGCTGCCCCCCGTGACCGCTCGACCGGTAGGTGTCGATGCGCAGGTCCTTCTCGTCGATCTCCACCTCCACGTCGTCGGGCAGCTCGGGCCAGACGTAGACCGACGCGAAGGAGGTGTGGCGGCGTGCCGCCTGGTCGAAGGGCGAGATCCGCACCAGGCGGTGGACGCCGGCCTCGGCCGACATCAACCCGTACGCGTAGTCGCCGTAGATCTCGAGGGTGGCGCTCTTGATGCCCGCCTCGTCGCCCGGCTGGTAGTCCATCACCTCGCGCCGGAAGCCGCGCCGCTCGGTCCATCGCAAGTACATGCGGAGCAGCATGTCGGCCCAGTCCTGCGACTCGGTGCCGCCGGCCCCGGGGTGGATCGTGACGATGGCGTTCTTCTGGTCGTGCTCGCCGCCCAGCAGCTTGCGCGTCTCGGCCGCTTCGACCTCCCGCGCCAGCTCGTCGAGGGCCGAGGCCAGCTCGCCCGCCACGTCCTCGCCCTCCCCCGCCCACTCGACGAGCACCGAGAGGTCGGCCTCGCGCTTCTTCAGCTGGCCGATCAGCTGCACCTCCTGCTCAAGGCGATGCCGCCGCTGCAGGATCCGCTGCGCCTCGGCCTGGTCCTTCCAGAAATCGGGTTGCGCGATGAGGGCCTCGAGCCGCGCCAGCTCCTCGCCCGGGGCTCCCCGGTCAAAGATATCCCCGGAGATCGGCCGACCGCTTCACCAGATCCTCGTACCGCCTGACCAGGTCTTCGAGCACGATCGCCACGTCATCTACTCCTTTCGAGGCCCGCCTCACCGGCCACCGGGGAGCGGAGGCGGCCGGCCAGCACCGCGGCCAGCGCCAGCAGGGCCAGCACGTACGCGAGCAGGTCCCCGATTCGAGAGTACACCGTCCGCCCGTCGAGCAGGCGCACTTCCCCTTCGACAATCGCCTGCTCGAACAGATTCGAGCGGGCCACCACTCGCCCGTACGGGTCCACGATGCCGCTGATCCCCGTGTTCGCCGAGCGGATCAGGTAGCGTCCCTGCTCGACCGCGCGCAGCGATGCCTGCTCGAAGTGCTGCCACGGCGCCGACGACCGTCCGTACCACGCGTCGTTCGTGATGGTGGTCAGCAGCTGGCTGCCTCGCGCCACCGCGCCGCGCGCGAGGCCCGGGTAAACCACCTCGTAGCAGATCGCCGTGCTGACCGGGTGCCCGGCAACCGGGAGCATCACGATCTCCTCGCCCGGCGAGAAGTCGGACACCGCCTCGACCAGCGGCGAGGCGAAGAACAGCAGCTTCTTGAGCGGGACGTACTCGCCGAACGGCACGAGGTGCATCTTGCGGTAGATGCCTCCCACCGTGCCGTCGGGGGTGACGAGGAACGCCGCGTTGTAGAACTTCGGGGGATCGGATCGCTCGACCTGGTCGCTGCCGACCAGGATGAAGGTCCGGGTGTCGTGCGCCAGGCGGCGGACCGCGTCGCCCCCCGAGGGCTCTTCCTGGAAGTAGAACGGCAGCGACGACTCGGGCCAGACGATGAAGCGGGCGCCGCCCGAAGCAGCCTGGCGGGTCATCTCGACGTACCGTTCGAGGATGCCCCGCGCCCGGGAGGGATCCCACTTCTGCTCCTGCGCGATGTTTCCCTGGACGAGCGCGACCTCGAGCGGGGTGCCGGCGCGCACCAGGCTTCCCTCGCGCAGGCGGGCGGCTCCCCACGCCGCGACGACCACGACGACCGCGAGAGAGACGAGCAGGGGGCGCCAGCGGGCGGCGCTCCGGCTCAGCACCAGCCACGCCAGCGACGCGTTCACCAGGACGAGCAGCGCCGAGAGACCGTAGACGCCGAACACGCTGGCCAGCTGTGCGAGCGGCAGCACGGTCGCCTGGCTGTAGCCGAGCAGCACCCAGGGGAAGCCGGTGAACAGATGGGCCCGCCCCAATTCGGTCGTCACCCACGCGGCCGGTGCGAACAGCAGGGCCCCGGTCCCGAACGTGCGGCCGAGCCGATGCAGGATCAGCGCGGCGATGGCCGGGTAGAGCGCCATGTACGAGGCCAGCAGCAGCATCAGCAGGACGGCCAGCGCGAGCGGCAGATCGCCGAACTGCTGCATCACGGCCGACGTCCAGTAGACGGTGCCCGCGAAGTGAATGGCGCCGGCGAGGAAGCCGAGGCCGAGTGCGCGGAGAGACCCGCTGCCGGCGCGCGGGCGCCACGAGGGAGCCAGGCTGACCAGCAGGGGTACGAGCGCGATCCACGCGAAGGCGGGATGCCCGAACCGCGGGAAGCTCAGGATCAGCAGGACGCCGGAGAGGGCGGCTAGCGAATAATCCAGGGCTTGAACTGCTCTTCTTTCTCGATCCGGCGCTTGACCTGCTCGGCCTCCTGCCGGCTCTTGAACTTCCCGACCACCACGCGGTACATCGCGCTGCCGCGCGCACCGGGGGCGACGAGGTAGGCGCGATGCCCCTTGCCGGCGAGGCGCCGGGCCACGGCCTCTGCCTTGGCCCGGTCGCGCAGCGCCACGATCTGCACCGCGTAGCCTTGTCCCGGCGGCTCGGCGAGCGCCTTGTCGGCGGGAGCCGCCGCGGGCTTCGCGGGAGCCGGTGCCGTCGAGGGGGGCGCGGCAGCGGGGGCGGGCGGCGGGGCGGACGTTTTGGCGGCCGCGAGCGTGTCGTTTGCCGGCCCGCCGTCCTCGAGCCGCTTGGGATAGCTCAGCTCGTCGTCGATCGGCTCGGGGACCGAGAGGGGCGCCGCCGAGGGCGAGGCGTTGACGGGCGCGGGATCGGCGGCGTGGCCCGGGGGCGTCACCTCGGCGTCGGCCTGCACCTCCATCGTCGCGGCCGGCTCCTGCGCCCGCGCGCCGCGCCCCACCAGGACGCCGAAGAGGAACGCCACCACGAGCACGACGCAGCCCGTCATGGCGAGAAACACGAGCTGCTTGTTCCCCAGGTGGATCTCCTGGAACCCCTCGTCGGACATCGACCACCTTTCGCCGGACGCGCTTCCCGGCTGAAGCTTCTACTCCCGATCCTGCTGCTTCGCGTGCCCCCCGAGGAGGTGCAGCAAGTCCAGCGGCAACGGGAAGATGATCGTGGAGTTCTTCTCCGAGGCGATCTCGGTGAGGGTCTGCAGGTAGCGCAGCGTGACCGTGACCGGCTCGACGGCAATCACGTGGGCCGCCTGCGACAGCTTCTCGGAGGCCTCCAGCTCGCCGGCGGCGTGGATGATCTTAGCACGCTTCTCACGCTCCGCC
>DAOPQX010000045.1:0-15920 GCA_035348395.1 Vicinamibacterales bacterium
CCCCCGATCGCTTCTGTCGTGTCGTACGCCCGTCTCCCAGCTTAAGGGGAATTGGCGCGCGCGTCACCGCCGATCGAGCGACCTCGAGGATGAGCTGGCGGCGCCGCACCCGTTACTCGGCGCGCAGCGCCTCGACCGGGTCGATCCTGGTCGCGCGCCTGGCGGGCACCCAGGCGGCCGTCAGGCCCACCGCGACGAGCGCCGCGGTGACCACCGTGAACGCGAGTGGATCGGTCGGCGTCACCCCGAAGAGGAACGTCCGCAGCACGCGCGTCACGGCGATCGCACCCGCGAGGCCGAGCACCGCGCCGGCGGTGACGACCTGCAGGGCGCGGCCGAGCACCAGGCGCAGGACGTCGCTCCTCTCCGCCCCGAGCGCCACCCTCACGCCGATCTCCCGGCGCCGCTGCGTGACCGCGTAGGCCATCAGGCCGTAGATGCCGCAGGTCGCGATCAGCGTAGCAGCCAACGCGAAGAGCCCGAGCACCAGCATCCGGAACCGCGGCGGCGCCACCGACGCCGCCACCGCCTCGTCCATCGTCACCGTGGCCGTGATCGCCAGGTCGGGCGCGGCGCGCCGGATCTCGGCGCGGATGCCTTCCACCACGGCCGCGGAGTTGGAGGTGCGAGCGACAAACGACACAAACCGCACGAAGTCGCTGCGGTCCTGCTGGAACGGCACGTAGATCATCGGCTGCACGTCCCGATCGAGCCCCATGTGGCGGATGTCGGCCACCACGCCGACCACCGTCAACCACTCGCTCCCGTCGCTCAGCCCGTCCAGGCGAACGCGCCGGCCGAGCGCCTCGCCCGGCCCGCCCGGCAAGCACTCGCGCACGATGCGCTCGCTGACGATCGCCACCCTCGGCGCCTCGGCCGTGTCCCCCGCCGTGAACTCGCGTCCGGCGAGCAGCGGAATCCCCAGCGTCTGGAAGTAGCCCGCGCCGATCTTCGGCCTGCCGGCAGCGAGGTTCGGCTTCGGCTGCCCCTCGATGCTGAAGTCGCCCTGGATGAACATCCTGCCGAACGGCGGCGAGTTGACCAGGCTCGCCGCCGTCACGCCCGGCAGATATCGGACGCGGTCGAGCACGCCGCGCGCGAAGGCGTGGATCCGCTCGGGCCGGTCGAAGAGACGCTCGGGGAGAGTCACCCGCACGGTCGAGACCACGCCGTCGCGCCCGCTCGCTTCGAACCCGGGCGACACCGAGGTGAGGCGCACGAAGCTGTGCATCAGCAGGCCCGCCCCGATCAGGAGGACCAGCGTCATCGCGACCTGCGCGACGACCAGCAGCGTCCGCAGCCGCTCGCCCGGCCCGTCGCCCGTCGTGCGCGCTTCGCCGGCGTGCAGCGCCCGGCCGTCGGCAAGCGCGGTCCCGCTGACGCGCAGCGCCGGCACGAGGCCGATCAGCAGGCCCGAGACGAGCGTCAGGGCGATCGAGAACGCCATCACGCCCCCGTCGATCTCGATGCCGCCGAGGCGCGGGAGCACCGCCTGCGGCACCAGCGGCAGCGTGACGTCGATCGCGATCCGCGCGAGCAGCACGCCGAACGCCGCGCCGCCGAGCGACAGCACGAGCGCCTCGGTCAGGAGCTGCCGCACCACTCGCCGCCGTCCCGCGCCGAGCGCCATGCGGACCGACAGCTCGCCGCGCCGCGCCGTCAGGCGCGCCATCTGCAGGTTCGCGACGTTGACGCAGGCAATCAGCAGCACGAACGCGACCGCACCGAGCACGATCAGCAGCAGCGTGCGCACCGGCCCCGCGCCGTACTCCTGCAGGCCGGCCGTGCGCGCGATCGTCCGGACGTTCGGCGCCAGCACGCCTTCCGGCGCGAGTGCGCCCGGGGCCACGATCGACGGGTCGTTCACCAGCGCCGTCAACTCCGTTTCGGCTCGCTCCTTGTTCACGCCCGGCTTCATGCGGCCCAGCAGGTAGAGGAAGGCGCTTCTGCCGGCATCGCCGGGCCAGCGGCTGGGCAGGAAGACGTCTGCCTCGGGCAGCGCGCCGGCGCGAACCACCGGCCTGAAACTGAACCCGCGCGGCAG
Organism: Vicinamibacterales bacterium; assembly: GCA_035348395.1. GTDB lineage: Bacteria > Acidobacteriota > Vicinamibacteria > Vicinamibacterales > Fen-181 > JARKSS01. The sequence goes on from DAOPQX010000045.1 coordinate 2,045, forward strand.
CACGCCGACGACGGTACGGGGCAGGCCGTTGATGGTGATGGACTGCCCGACGAACGCCGGATCGGCCTTCAACGACGAGCGCCACAGCCTGTCGCTGACGATGACGGCGCGATCGTCGTCTGCCGCCCCGGCGCCCGCTAGGAACGTACGGCCGTGGGCGGGGCCGACACCCAGCGTGGTGAAGAAGTTGGGGCTCACTTCCACCGCCGGCACCTGCAGTGGCTCCCCGCGCCCGGTGAGCTGCGCCTCGATCGAAACGTAGGCTGCGAGGTGGTCGAAGGCGTCGAGGCGCGGGCCAAGCGCCGCGTACGACACCGGCGCCCAGGTCCAGATCGTCTTGACGCCCTTCCCGGTCTGCTGCGCGGCCGAGAGGATGACGAGACGGTCGGGGTTGGGATACGGCAGCGGACGCCAGAGCACGCCGTAGGCGACCGAGAAGATCGCGGTGCTGAGGCCGATGCCGAGCGCGAGCGTGGCAAGCGCGGTGATGGTGAACGCCGGGTCGCGCCGCATCAGCCGCAGCGCGTGGCGCACGTCCTGAGCGAGCGTCTCGATCGTCGGGAACGTCCACGGCTCGCGCGCCCGCTCGCGCAGCCGCAGCGGGTTGCCGACCCGCCGACGGGCGGCAGCGCGCGCCTCGTCGCCGCCCATGTCGTCGGCGAGCGATTGCGCCGTCATCTCCTCGTGAAAGCGCAGCTCCTCGTCCAGGTCGCGGTCGAGCCGGTCGCGGCGGAACAGGAACAGCAGGCGTCTGAGCAGAGAACCCACGGCAGCAACCCCCTGGCGAGCCGGCCCGTCACGCGGCCATTACGTCGTCTTCATCACGCGCATGATCGCGCCGAACATCTGCGAGAACTTCGACTCCTCGACGCCGAGCTGCTTCCTGCCCGCGGGGGTGAGCGTGTAGAACCGCGCCCGCCGGTTGTTGGCCGAGACCTTCCACTCGGCCGATACCCAGCCCTTGACGAGCATCCGCTGCAGCGCGGGATACAAAGATCCCTCCTCGACGGTGAGCACGGCCCGCGAGATCACCCGGATGTGCTGCGCGATGCCGTAGCCGTGCATCGGCTCGATCGACAGCGTCTTGAGGATCAGCATCTCGAGCGTGCCGGGCAGAAGCTCGTTCTTGTCCTTCGTCGCGTTCATAAGTCCGCCTTTGCATAGACCGACTATGGAAGCAGATGGGAGTGTGCTCTATCGGGGAGATCGTGTCAAGTTCAGGCAGGCGTTGGCGGTTCATCGGCGAAGCTCAGCGGCAGGCGCCGGCCGCCGCTCCGCCTCGTCGCGAGCGATCGAATTGCGGAGGATGTGCTCAGGTTGGTCTACGTTCCGGCTTGACCCTGTCAGTTCTAGAACCTCTGCGTCCTCCGCGCCTCTGCGGTGAGCCGTTCGTAAGGCCAGGGCGGCGTTTTCGCGTCCTCTGCGTGGCCGACCTTTCGAGCTGAAGCGTCCTGCTACCTGCTCGCGGCACTGTGCGCCGGATCGCCGTGACGGAGGCCCGAACCCGCCAGGACAACGGCGGACGGGTCGTGCGCGTACGAACCAACCTCGAGGTCCACGTCCGCGGGGTCTGGCATCACACGCGTCTTCTTCGACGCGTCCCACCGCGCCAGCGGTGTGAACGACACGGGCACCTCGACGCGGACCGACTTCCCGGCCGCCACGGGGGCAGCCGCGAAACCGATCAGCATCAGCTCGCCGGGATAGCCGCCCTGTCGGCAGCGCCCGTACACCTGGACGACGTGGTGAGCGTCGCGCCGGCCGGTGTTCGTGACAGTGGCGGCCAGCCGCATGCCCGCCGGGCCCCGTTCGATCACGGCCACCTCGCCAATTCCGAACGTGGTGTACGACAGGCCGAACCCGTGCGGGAACGCCGCCTTGACGCCAAGCTTGTCGAGCAGGCGCTGGCCGTGGAAGCGGTCGTAGGTGACCTTGGTGGCCGTGCGATCGAACGGGGGCAGGTGGTCGGAGGACACCGGAATCGAGAACGGCAGACGCCCCGACGGGTTGTGGACGCCGGTCAGGACGTCGGCGAGCGCGCGTCCGCCCTCCATGCCCGCGTACCACATCATGAGGATGGCCGGAACCTCGCGGCGCCAGGCCTCCATCATCACGGCGCCCGCGGCGACGATGCACACGATCGTGCGGGGGTTGACGGCGGCGACGGCGCGGATGATCTCCTCGTCCTGGGCACGAAGCGCAAGCGAGGCCCGGTCGCCCCCGAACTGGTCGCCGGCGGTCATGACCGGGTTCGGGCCAGGCCCCGCCGGCCGGCTTCCGCCCCCTGCGGCAGCCTGCGGCCTGCCCCCGGAGGGCGGCAGCGGCGGGAAGAGCGCCAGCAGCTCGGGGCGCCGCATCGTGTCCGCCCCGACGTACTCGCCCTCGTCGCGCGCGTCGTACCCGGCGATGACGATGGCCACCTCCGCCGAGCGGGCGATGGCACGCGCCGCCGCCGCGTCGCCGTCGGTGATGGCCGCGATCTTCGCGCCGGGGAACGCCGCGGTGATTCCCGCGAGCGGCGAGACGTAGCCCGGCGCCCGGACGTCGGAGGAACCGTGGTCGCCCATGTTCGGCGCGTCCGCGAGGCGCCCGACGACGGCGATCGACGAGACAGCCGCCGGCGTCAGCGGCAGCAGTGGCGCGCCGCCGACCTCGTCGTTCTTCAGGAGCACCATGGAACGCGCCGCGACCGTCCGGGAGAGCGCGCGTGCCTCCTCGTTCGCCATGAGGTCGAGGCCGAACGGCCCCTGGGCGCGGGTGGCGTACGACCGCAGCTGCGCGGCCAGCAGCCGGACGCCCGCGCGCTCGACCTTGTCCCAGGAGGTTTCGCCCGCCGCGAGCTGGCGGCGCAGGTGAGTGGCGCGCTGCTGGGCGAGGGGCTCCTCGAGGTCGAGGCCGGCGTTGAGCGACTTGGCCGCGTCGCGCAGGCCCCAGATGAAGTCGCTGACGGTGATCCCGCTCCACCGCCACTGGTTCCGCAGCACCTCCGTCAACAGGTACTCGTTCTGGCCGGCCCACTCGCCGTTGACGGAGTTGTACGCCGACATGACGGCCGCGACACCCTCGTCCACGGCCCGCTTGAAGTGCGGCAGGTACACGTCGTGCAGCGTCGCCTCGTCGATGGTCACGTCCACCGTGAACCGGGCGTTCTCCATCGAGTTCAGGGCGTAGTGCTTCGCGCAGGCCATCACGTACTTCTGCGCGCCCCGCGTCAGCGCGGCGCCGAACTCGCCGAGGTGGCAGGGGTCGTCGCCGTAGGTCTCCTGGATCCGGCCCCACGCCGGATGGCGCGGGAGGTTGATGCAGACGCCGCCGAAGAAGTTGCCGCCCTGTGCCCGGATCTCGCGCCCGATCACCTCGCCGACCCTCTCTTCGAGGCCGACGTCCCACGTCGCGCCGCGCGCCATCGACACGGGGAATGCCGTGCCCTTTCCGGCCACGCAGCCGCGCGGGCCGTCGACGAACCGCGTGCCTGGGATGCCGAGCCGGCCGATGGCGCCGTGCACGTACGGCCGCGCGTTGTAGCCTTCCTCCCGCATCGACCGCATGCCCTCCCAGAAGGGCGTGTCGCCGTCGAGCAGGTTGAGCCGCTCGTCCTCGGTGAGCCGATCGTAGAGCGCCTTCGCCTGGCCCTCGGGCGCCTCACCCGCCCGCACGGCGGCGACGGCGCGGTCGAATGCAGTGTCAGATCCCTCACGAGCGGCGATGTGGGTCATGGGGTCCTCCAGAGACCGATCGGACCCGCACATCCTCTCTCGTTCGGGCCGCGGAGGCAATATTCGGGGCGTGCGCCGCCCTCACCGCCGTGGCTTCGGCGGGGGCCGCCGCCTCTTCACCGGCCCGCAGCCGCCGCTCGACGGCCTCCCCACCGCTCCGCGTACTCCCGGAAGATCTCCGCTTCGGCGATGACGGTCTTCCTGAACTCGTCGAGCAGGACGCGCTCGTTCGGCGCGTGGATGTTGCTGAAGCCGTCGGTCGCCCCGAGCAGGAGGATCTCGGCCTGCGGGACGGCTTCGTGCAGCGCGTTGACGAGCGGGATCGAACCGCCGGTGGCGACGCTGACCGTCTCACCGCCCCAGGCCGACGAGAGGGCCGCACGCGCCGCGTCGTATGCCGGACCGGAGGTGCTGGCGGCAAAGCCGTTGCCGATGGCGCCGGGCGTCACGTCGAGCGCGATCCCGAAGGGACGCAGTCCGCGGAGATGCCGGACGAGTGCATTCTGCGCCTCAGCCGCGTTCTGCTCGGGATGAACGCGCAGGTTGATCCTGGCGCGCGCCTGCGGCACCACGGCGTTGACCGCCTTGTCGACCGGCAGCGCATCGAGGCCCGTCACGGTAATCGCCGGTCCCGACCAGAGCCGCTCGCCCAGGGTGCCGGTGCCGAACAGCGGAAGGCCGGGCATGATCTCTGCGAGCGCGCGGAACTCCCGCTCGTCGTACGACGCGCCGGTCCACGCGTCGCGGCGCAGGCCCTCGACCGTAACGTCGCCCTTCACGTCGTGCAGGGTCGCGAGACCGTGCAGGAGCGCAATCAGCGCATCCGGCGCCGCGCCGCCGTATTGCCCGCTGTGCTTCGGGCCGGCGAGCGTCCGGACCTCGACCGTCACGACCGCGGTGCCCCGAAGGGCAACGGTCAGCGTGGGCACCCCGGGCCTGACGCTGCCCATGTCGGCGATCACCATCGCGTCGCAGCGGAACCGGTCGGCGTCGAGGGGCGGATACGTGTTGAAGGCGCTGCCCACCTCCTCCTGGCCCTCGATCACGACCTTGATTCCAACCGGCGGCTTCCCGCCGTGCGCGCGCAACGCGCCCACGTGCGCGAGGACGTTCGCCTTCGAGTCGGAGGTGCCGCGGCCGAACAGCGCCCCGTCGCGCTCGGTGGGCTCGAATGGCGGCGACAGCCACTTCGACTCGTCCCCGGGCGGCACGACGTCGTAGTGCCCGTAGAGCAGGACGGTCGGCGCGCCGGGGGGCGCCGGTATCTCCCCGGTGACGATCGGATACGTGTTCGGCAGATCCAGCTGCGACACGTTCACCCCGGCATCGCGCAAGAGCTCGGAGACCACCAGATGCGCCTCGTGCATCGGCTCGGGTGGAAACCCCGCCTCGGAAATCGAAGGAATGCGTGAGAGCCGGACGAGTTCCGCCGTCAGCTGCGGCATCAGCGAATCGACGGCCGCGGCCATCGGCTCGCGCGACGCGCCGGATCGTTCGTCTGTCATACGGGCCATAGGGAACCTCCTGGGGCTGCGTCCTGGCAGGAGCCAACTCCGTGCCACGCCAGCGTCCGCGCTTGCCCGGCTGGGACGGCCTGACGAGTCGCGGCACCCGCCGCATGTCGCGAGCCCCCCACGTAATGGCGCCGATTGCCCGTCCGCATCCAGCCGTCGCCCGGCTTTCACGTTCGCGCGCGGGCCTGCACGCACGCATGCCAACGTGCGGGATCTTGCAGAACGGAACGGCCGCGAGCCGACTTCCTCCAGCTCGAGGCCGCCGCGCCCGGACCCGATCAGGAGCGTTCCATGCCTGTGCCCGCGCGAGACACCAACCGTCCGGCGGCCGCCGCGCCGTTCGTTTCCACCGGCCGCCTGCCTCCGCCCGAGCGGGTCCGCAGCTGGGTTCTCGAGGCACACGAGAAGTACCGCCTGAACGGCGAAGGGCAGGTGTCGCAGGTCTACCCGGCGCTGGCGCGCGTGCGCCCCGACCTCTTCGGGGTGTGCGTCGTCGCGGCCAGCGGCGGCGTCTACGCCGCCGGCGATGCCGGGCACGAGTTCGCGATCATGAGCGTGTCCAAGCCCTTCGTGCTCGCCCTGGTCTGCGAGGCTCTCGGCCCCGGCGAGGTGCGCGAGAAGGTAGGTGCGAACGCCACGGGTCTGCCGTTCAACTCGCTCGCGGCCGTCGAAGAGAGCCCCGACGGCAGGACGAACCCGATGGTGAACGCCGGGGCCATCGCGACCACGAGCCTGGTCCCCGGCGCGACGCCGGAGGCACGGTGGGAGTTTATCCACGAAGGGCTGTCCCGCTTCGCCGGCCGAGTGCTGACGCTCGGAGAGGAGGTGTACGCCTCGGCCTCGACGACGAACCAGAGGAACCAGGCCCTGGCCCTCTTGCTTCAGAGCCGGGATCGGATCTACTCGCCTCCCTCAGAGGCGACAGACCTCTACACGCGTCAGTGCTCGCTGAACGTGACCGCGAAGGACCTCGCGGTCATGGGGGCGACCCTGGCCGACGGCGGCGTGAACCCGCTGACCGGGCAGACGGTCGTCGGCACGGCGACCTGTCACTACACCCTGGCCGCCATGAGCACCGCCGGGCTCTACGAAACCTCCGGCGAGTGGCTCTACGACATCGGGCTGCCTGGCAAGAGCGGCATCGGCGGCGGCATCGTGGCCGTCTCTCCGGGCAAGGGTGGGCTGGGAACCTTCGCGCCGCCGCTCGATGGGGCGGGCAACAGCGTGAAGGGGCAGCTCGTGGCCAGGTTTCTATCGCATCAGCTCGGCCTGGACCTCTTCGCGTCGCGGCCCGCCGATTCATCCGACCCGCGGGCGTGAGCCGGGCAACGCCTCGGGGGGCTCGACACGACCTGCCGCCCTGGGGCCGGGGCCGGCCGGATGATCCCCACTCCGTTGCCGCGAGATGTCGCGGGAAAGCCGCACGCCAGCGTGAGTCCCGCCTGATTCGAGTGGTCGCGTTCAGCACGGCACAACCGTGGCAACGCTCATGCAGTCCGGGTCAGCGGCACAACACGCCGTCGTAGGCGGCGATCAAGTGGGAGCCGGCTGTTGGCGGATGCGAACTACTGGGGCGCTTTCCTCTCGGCGCTGCTGCCGACGCTGCTCATCGCGTGGCTGGCAGCCTGGCTCGCCAGGCGCCTGGCTCGGAACGCCACTCTCGCCGTTGTTGGTGACAGGCTCCGGGCTGACAGCCCGGTGATCCGCGGACCGCTGCGGCTGGTTGCCGCTGCGGCGTTCGTGCTGGTCGTGGCGTTGCTCCTCTTCCCCGCGATGGAGCTGGCCGGCTTTCGCCCGACCGTCGGGCGCAAGGCGCGCGAGATGGCGGTCTGGCTCTTCGGCGGCGGGTTGCGGGTGGGCATGATCGCCCTGATTGCGTACAGTCTGCGCCGCGCCACCCTTCTGTACGTGCAGCGCTTCGAAGACGAGCTCACCGCGGGCGCCACCATCGGCGAACTCGAACGGAACAGGCGCGCCCGCACGCTCGGATCGATGGTCAACAAGGCCATCACCGGCCTCATCGTCGGGGTCGCCGGGGTCCTGATCCTGGACGAAGTCGGCGTCGACGTCGCCCCGATCCTGACCGGGGCGGGGATCGCCGGCATCGCCATCGGCTTCGGGGCGCAGACGCTCGTCCGCGACGTCCTCAGCGGGTTCTTTCTCATCCTGGAAGACCAGGTGCGCGTGGGCGACGTCGCCGAGATCAACGGGACGACCGGCCTCGTCGAACAACTCAACGTGCGGACGATCGTGCTGCGCGACGACAGGGGCACCGTCCACGTGGTCCCCAACGGCGCCATCGTCACGCTGGCCAATCACAGCAAGGACTTCTCCCGTTACGTCATCGACGTGGATCTCCCCTACGCAGAGGATCCGGATCGCGTGGCCGAGATCGCGCGCGATGTCGATCGGGAAATGCGCAGCGATCCGAAGTTCAAGATTCTCATCCTCGAACCTATCGAGATCGTGGGCGTTGTCGCGTACAGCCAGTGGTCGATGCAGTGGAGGATTCGAATGAAGACGGTCGCCCAGCGGCAGTGGGTGGTGGGGCGGGAGTTCCGCAAGCGCCTCAGGAAGGCGTTGAACCTCCACGGGATCGAGGTGCCGTATCCCGTGTTCCGCCCCTGACGCGCGGCGCGCCGCCGCAAGGCTGCGTGGCTTCCGGCTTGCACCAGGCGCCCGCAGCCCGTCGTTAACCCCGGTGCCCGCATCGGGCACGCACACTGGCCGGAGGCTCCGATGCCCAGAGAGCTGGCGGAAAAACTGAAGGACTCGATCGTATCGACCGTACGGGGGACCGGAGAGATCGTCAACGCCGTCACCGAGACCGTGAGCGACACCCTCGTGACGGCGCTGCAAGGGACCGGATCGGTCGGCAAGGCGCTGACTGGCGCCGTCGCCGACGTGGCCAGCGGCGCGATCGAAGGAACGTCGCAGGTCGGCGGCGACCTCGGCAAGGCCGCCAAGGGCGCCGTCATCGGCGTTCTGCAGGGGACCAAGCGGGTCGGCGCCGAGGCCGTTGACACGATCGGCTCTACGGTGCAGACGCTGGTGAAGACGACCGTGGAGGTGGGCGGCGACGCCGGTTCTGCCGCCCGGCAAGCGATGGAAGGCACCATCGAGGGCGCTCGCAGCATCAAGCTGGCGGGGGTCGAGGCGGTCACGGCGGCGGCCGCGGGCGCCGTCCAGGGCGTCGGACGCGTGGGCGTCTCGGCCACGACGACGACGGCCGACGTGGCCCGGGAACTGATCAGCGGCGCGGCGAACGTGGGCGGCGACCTGGGCTCGGCGGCCAAGGGCACGATGCTCGGCGTCCTTCGCGGAACGAAGGAATTGACGGCACAGGCGACCGACACGGTCGGCGCCACGGCAGGCAGTCTCGTCAGGGCCACGGCCGGGGTCGGCGGCGATATCGCCGCGACTGCCAGGGCTGCGGTCGACGGTACCATCCAGGGTGCAAGGGAAGTCGGTGTCGATGCGGCTGGTGCAGCGTCGGCCGCCGCGACCGGCGCGCTCGCGGCCGCCGGCGACATCGGCACCGCCGCCGTCGAGCAGGTGGAACGGGCCGCGACCGGTGTGATCTCCGGCGTGAAAGTGGTGGTCACCTCGCCGTTCCGAGGGTAGGAACGGCGGCGCCGGCGCCTACGCGGGCGAGGGCGGCCGCGTGCGGGTGCCGGAGGCGGGCTTCCTGCGGCGACGCGGCTTCATGCGCCGGCGGCGGACGCTGCTCCGGACGGCCCCCTCCGTCGCCTGCAGGGCGGCGTCGATCGCGGCGCCCAGCGAGCGGTGTCGCCGCTCGACCACAACGCTTGGGAGCCCGCTGAGGACCACCTTCACGCGGCACACCTGGTCGACCCCGCCGCGCGGCCCGTTCGCGTCGGTCACGCGGACGCTCACGCGCTCGATCGACGTCGCAAACTTCCCCAACTTCGCGCCCAGCTTGAGACGGATGAGCTTTCGGTCGTCCTTGTCGAGTTCCACTCCGATCACACGCACGTGCGCGGGTGTCCGCGACGCGTCCGTGCGGCCGCTCGCTCGCTTCACACGTTTCGGAATGAACCGGGGCATTGCGGGCTGAGTCGCCATCCTGCTACTCCTTCGAGTCGCGGCCCGCCTGTCGCCGCCGGCCGGCTGACGACGTGTGGGCCCTCGAACGGTGGGCATGCGAGGCGCGCAGCACCCGCGCCTTCGCGCTGGGGCTTGCCGCCTTTCGTGCCCTTCGCTTTCCGGCTGCCTGCGGGCCCTTCCCGCCCGCTGCGCCAGTGCTGCCGGATGCGGTGCGCCGTTTCGCCGCCTTCCTCTGGACCGGTCGCTTGTCATTCTTCATCGGACTTGTCCTACCCGCGACATATCGCGAAGGCCGCCACGAGGTGGCGCCTGATGTACGCCGGCCTCTTCCTGCCGCCCCCATTCAGCCGGCGCGCGGGGGCGAGCCGGCCGGCAACCCTGCCCCGGCGGTGGCCCGCCGCATGCCCCACATGGTGAGCGCGATGGTCGCCGTCGCGGTGACGATGGTGAAGAGCGGCAGGCCCCACGACGCGATGAGCGGGACCGACAGCGCGGTGATGAACCCGCCGCCGAGCACGGGGCGGGTGATCAACTGCCGGTAGCTGTAGGCTCTCACCACGTCGGTCCTGCGGTCCGGGTCGGCCATGTCGACCATCACGAAGCCCGTCGCCACGTTGCCCTGCGACTCGCCGAACTCGGCCAGCCCGTGCTCGAACCAGTTGCGCTGAAAGATCCGCGGCGAGATCACGAGCGTGACGAAGACGCTCCACGCCACCGACGCCACGGCCAGCACGATCAACGGCCCGAGCTGGGAGCCGAGCGCCGCGAGCGACAGCGTGCCGATGGCGCAGATCACGATGCCGTCCACGGCAAGCCCCCCGAGCCCCTCGACCGCGAGGCGGTTGACCGCCCACTCGAAGTTGAACCTCACCGCGCAGACCTGAACGATCGCGCCGCCCAGGATGGTGAAGGGGAAGAGCGGAAACTTGTCGAAGAAGCTCGAGCCGAGCAGGGAGAATGTCACGCGGAAGAGCTCGAGCAGGACGTAGCCGACGGCAATCGACACGCCGATGAACACGGCCGCCGCCGTGACCTGGGTCATGCCGCGCCACTCGTCAATGGGGACGTCGTCGGGGCCGGGCAGGTGGTAGTCGATGTCGTAGTCTTCCTCGGGAGAGGTCGGCTGCTGACGGGCGACCGGGATTCGCGGCGAGGTGATCGCGTAGTTGACGAGCGCCGTCCCGATCACGATCCCGGTGACCATGCCGATGGTCGCCAGTCCCAGTCCCAGCTCGAGCAGTTCCTCCGCGCCGTATTGGACGAGGACCGGGGTCAGGCCGGCGAGCGTGCCATGACCGCCGGCAAACGACATCTCGATGATCGAGCCCGCCTTGCTGTTGAGGCCGAAGAGCGGCCCGAGCACCAGCAGCACCAGGATGCTCCCGACCGCGAACTGACCCGCCGACATGATGGAGGCCAGGACCACGTGGCTGCGCGAGATCGTCCACACGGTCTTGAGAGGCGGCAGGTGCTCGCCGAGCAGGAGCGCGGCGCACATCACGTTGATCAGCAGCCCCGGCAGGGCCTTCCACACCGCGAGTGTCTCGGCCGAGAACGCACCCTGGCCGCCGGTGACGCGGCCCACCCCGTCCGGCCCGAGCGCGAGAACGAGGAAGCCGCCGATGACGGCCGTCGGAATGAACCGTGCGCGCAACGGGCGTGACCAGCGCCGGATGAGCGCCGCGAACGCGAACATGAGCGCGAGGATCACCAAGGCCGGAGCCATGGCTTCCGCGGTGAACGGCACGGGGCAGCTCCATGCGGAAGGGCGCAACCAACGGTCGTGATACCGCGTGATACCGGCGTCGCGGATGCGACCTGCACGGACCAGGCCAGAGGGGCTCGCCTGCCGCGAGGCGATCGGCACGCGGCTGGCATCTCGGGTTCACGGGAAAGGCCCGGCTTGCAGCCGCCTACGCTACGGTCACGAACCACGCCGAACTCGTTCGCCGGCCTGCTGCGGGCAGCCTGGCAGGAGTACGAGCGCGACCACGCGCGGTACTTCGCCAGCGCGATGGTCTACCATGCGCTGGTCTCCCTCCTGCCGCTGCTGCTGCTCGTCCTGGCGGCCCTCGGGTTGTTCCTGCGCTTCTCGACCTTGGCAGCGGGCGTCGAAGAGCAGGTCCTCCAAGCCGTCGAAAGCAGCGTCGGAGGGTACCTCCGGACGACGATCGAGCGGCTCTTCGCCCAGTTGCAGCACGAGTCGGTCGTTGCTACCCTCGTCAGCCTGGGCGGCCTGATGCTCACCGCCTCGGCGCTGTTCCGCCACCTGCGCCTGAGCTTTCGCGCGATCTGGAGGCAGGCACCGCCACTGGTGGCGGGACCCATCCGTGTCGTCGTGCGCGCAACGGTCCTCGAGTACGCGGTCGCCTACCTGATGGTCCTGGCGGGAGGCCTGTTGCTGGTCGCGACTCTCGTCCTGCTCTCCGTGACGCAGTGGCTGGGCGACCTGCTGATCCGGGTGCCGCTCCTCAGCCGCACGCCGGCCTGGATGCTCGCCCTTCCGGGCTCCGTCATCGTGGTCGGGATCACGTTCCTGCTGCTCTTCAAGTTCCTCCCGCCGGTCAGGCTCCGGTGGCGCCACGTCTGGCTTCCGGCCGCGTTGTGTACCGCCGCCTGGATTGCGGGGGCCGAGCTGATGGTGTTCGTCGGCGCCGTCTTCGGGCAGAGCCCCACCGCCTCGGGAGCCTTCGGGGGGTTACTCGCCGCGATCCTGTGGATCAACGCGGTGAGCCAGCTGCTCTTCCTCGGCGCCGAGATGTGCAAGGTCATCGCCTGGCGGGACGAAGCCTGGAACTGGCCGCTGAAGAACGCCGACTGACGGCACTTCCGGCACCACCAGCACTGCACCTTCAGCACCTCCTGCACCGTCGGCACCTCCTGCACGATCATTCGAAAGAGATCTCTGCGTCCTCGGCGTCTCCGCGGTGAAATGTCCGCAGGACATCAGAACGACCAACCCAGCGACAACGCCAGGCCGAGGTTGCTGCGCGGGCGATCGGCGGGCGGGTCGCTGTCGAACCCTTCGTGCACGCTCAGAGCCCAATACAATCTCCAGAACACGTCGCGGCGTATCGTGGCGTCCAGCTCGAGTCTCGCCCGCGGCCGCTCCAGGCCGATGAAGGTCGTCGCCGCGACGGCCGCTTCCACGGCACCGCCCGATTCGAACCAGTCCCAGTCCACGCCCGCGAAGACCTCGGCAGAGTGCTCGAAGGACTGTGCACTTTCGTACCGTTCCGCGTCGTAGTCCAGTCCTCCTTGCAGGTACAGCCGCGTGCGGTTCGACTGTACCAGCACGCGTCCGACGCCGCCGCCTGCCAGTATCCGCACGTCGAGCTGCAGCGGTCCATCCTGCTGCGTTTCGAACTTCGCCACCGCGAACCAGCGGCCCTGGAGCCTGCGGCGCACGTCGAACAGGAAGTCGTTGCGTGTCAACGTCTCCGTCTCGTCGCGCGCCGACAGCCAGGAGTCGAAGGCGAACTGCGCCTCGTAGGCATGCCCCGGGCTGCGATAGGAGGCCTCGGTTCGCAGCGTGTACGTCCGCGCTCCCTCCGCGCTCGAATAGCTCACGCCGAGGTCGACCGACCCGACCGTGCGGCCGCGAAACCCGGCCTCGATCGGCGCGATCCAGACGAACTCGGCGACCGGAATCGGCCTGGTCGGTCCTGAGGCGGTTTGCACCACGAGCCGGCCCGGCGAGGGCGAAGAGATCGATCCGGCAAACCTCTCACCGGAAGCAAGCTCGACGTCGAGGTGCTGCGAGCACGTGAGGCTGACCACCTCGGCCCAGACGATCGAGATCGTGCCGGCGAATCGCTGATGCCCGGGACCGGCTGACGCCGTGCGAAACGCCAGCCGGCCGCGTTCGAGCCGGCTCACGCTGCCCGTGATCCGATCGCCGCTGGCAACCTCCACCGCGTCGCCAGGCTGTGCGTGCAGCGTCCCCGGCGAGGCGGCCATCACGAGGGTCAGCGTCAGGGCTCTCAGTGACATCCGCGGCATCACGTATCCAGGGGCATTTGGCTGGCCGCGTGCCCCGGCCTTCAGGCCAAGGCGGCCGTAGCGCTGCGGCCGTAGCCCAGGGCTTTGCCCTGCGGCGTCGCGCGGGGCCTGAGCTCTGCGGCCGCTCGACTGCCAGCGACGTGCCACCCAGCGGTCGCGGTTCCCGGCAGCGCCGGGCAGTCCTCGCTCGTTCCGCACGCGTCTCCGGTGCGCCGAGAGGCGCCGATGAATGGGCGAGGCACACAGCCCGAGTCCGGGCGGGGCCGCGACCCCGCGCGGGACGCTCGCCGCGGGACGCGGGCGGGCGCGCCCGTGCGTAGCGCTTGTTGTAGCGCGGGGCTTTGGCCCTGCGGGGCTCAGGCTTTAGCCTGCGGGGCTCAGGCTTCAACCCTGCGGGCTCGGCGCTCGAGGGCCAGGCTTCAAGGCTCGAGGCTCGCGGTTGGCAGCGTTCGTGTAGACGAGGGTCACGCGGATCGGGCGAGCGAACCACCGCAGCCTTGGCGCGGGATGGCGAGCGAGATGGCAAAGCACAGCGATCGCGCTGTGGGCGCGGGTCAAGCCCTGGCATCGGATTCC
>DAOPQX010000046.1:0-15856 GCA_035348395.1 Vicinamibacterales bacterium
GGTGCTGGTGCAGGAGGTGCCGAGGGTGCTGGTGCAGGAGGTGCCGAGGGTGCTGGCGCTGGTGGTGCCGTAGGTGCCGGTGCACGAGGTGCAGGAGGTGCCGCAGTGCGAGTGCCAGGCCGGGGTGCAGGCGCGGCACTCTCAGCACCAGCACTTCCGGCACCATCAGCACTGCACCTTCAGCACCTTCTGCACCTCCTGCACCTCCTGCACGACGAGATCGCAACTACCGTCGGAAGCGATTCTTCTGGATACCGAACCTTTTGATCTTCGACTCGAGGGTGGTGGGGGGGATGCCGAGGCGGGCGGCGGCGCCGCCGGGCCCCGCGACGCGGCCGCCGCAGGCCTCGAGCGCCCCCTCGATCAGCCGCACCTCCTCGTCGTGGAGTGTGCCGGCCGGCCGGGCGGCGCGGGAGGCGAGGCTGCCGACGCCCGCGGTCAGGAGGGTCTCGTCCAGGTGCAGGATCTCGCTGTCCGACAGGATCACGGCGCGCTCGATGACGTTCTGCAGCTCGCGGATGTTGCCGGGCCACGCGTACGAACGCAGCAGTGCCATCGTGGCGCGGTCCACGCCGCGGAACCGGCGGCCCAAACGCGAGCCGTGCCGCGCGAGGAAGTACTCGACGAGGATCGGGATGTCCTCGCGCCGATCGCGTAGCGGCGGAACGAAGAGGGGGAAGACGTTCAGGCGGAAGAAGAGGTCGCTGCGGAAACGCCCTTCGGCGACGGCGGCCGGCAGGTCGCGGTTGGTGGCGGCGACGACGCGCGCCCGCGTGCGGATCGTCTGGTTGCCGCCGACCCGCTCGAACTCGCCCTCCTGGAGGACCCGCAGCAACGCCACCTGCACGTCGCCCGGCAGCTCGCCAATCTCGTCGAGGAAGATCGTCCCCTCGCTGGCCAGCTCGAACCGCCCGATCCGCCGCTGCAGCGCCCCGGTAAAGGCGCCCTTCTCGTGGCCGAACAGCTCCGAGGCGACCAGCGTGTCGGGCATCGACGCGAGGTTCACCTTGATGAGCGCGCGGCCGGCGCGCGGCGAGTGCCGGTGGATGGCGCGGGCCACCAACTCCTTGCCCGTGCCGGTCTCGCCCGTGACGAGCACCGTCGTGTCGGTGGGGGCCACCCGCTCGATTTCCCGCACCAGCTGGCGCAGCGGCGGCGACGAGCCGACGATCTCCTCGAGCATCGACTGCTCGTCCAGCTCCTGCCGCAGCACCAGGTTCTCCTCGTGCAAGCGGTTCTTCAGGCGCCCGATTTCCTCGTAGGCCAGGGCGTTCGACACCGCGCCGGCGATCGGCCGTGCAAGCTCCTCGAGCAGCGCCGCCTCGTCGGGGCTGAAGGGGCTCGACGAGAGGCGCGCGAAGGTGAGCGAGCCGACCAGGCGCCCCCGGAATACGAGGGGCACGCGGACATAGGCGCGGACGCCGTACGACAGCAGCCGCTCGTCCTCGGTGTACCGCCGCGCCGCCGCCAGGTCCTGCTGCACCTCGGCCCGCCCGGTGCGCCCGACCAGCTCGGTGCCCGACCCGGCCAGCGCGATCGGGCGGCCGTAGCGAGCCTCGTACTCCTCTCGCGACAGGTCGAGCGCCCGGGCGATGCTGCCGTGCACGGTCTCGCCCTGTCGGGCCGCCACCCCCCGGATGTGGATGGCGTGCGGTCTCAGCTCGGCCCCGTCCACCGTGACGATGGCGATGGCGTCAAGCGCCACGAGCGGTTCGAGGACCCGCCCGACTTCCTCGAGCACGCCGGTCATGTCGAGACTCGAGTTGGCCGCCTCGGCCACCTGCAGCAGGAGCCGGTACCTCGCCTCGCCGCTGAGCATCCGCGGAATTGTACGGCAGAATAGCCTCTGGCGCCGGGCAGGTCGCCTTCACCCGCCAGCCTTCCCAGGGGAGCTTCGGCGAGGCGGGGAGGCGGTGAGTGCCGGGGCCGCCGGCAGAAAGCCGCTGGCAGGCCGGGGACGGAATTCGCCACGGCTTGGCAGCCCAGACTTCGTGAAGAGGAGGTGGTGCATGGAGCCGAGCGTGATCGATTTCATCAACACCAGCCGCGACCGGTACCTCGAGGAGTTGAAGCAGTACCTGGCGATCCCCAGCGTCAGCGCGCTGCCCGAGCACGCCGGCGACTTGCGGCGGTGTGCCGAGTGGACGGCCGAGCAGATGCGCGCCATCGGCCTCGAGAACGTGCGCGTCGCCGACACCCCGGGGCACCCGATCGTCTACGGCGACTGGCTGCACGCCGAAGGGGCGCCGACGGCCTTGGTCTACGGCCACTACGACGTCCAGCCGGTGGATCCGGTGGAGCTGTGGACCTCGCCCCCCTTCGAGGCCACGGTCCGCGACGACGAGCTGTTCGCGCGCGGCGCGACCGACGACAAGGGCCAGCTGTTCGCCCACCTGAAGGCCATCGAGGCGCACCTGAAGCAGGCCGGCCGCCTGCCGATCAACCTCCGCATCATCCTCGAGGGCGAGGAGGAGATCGGCAGCCCGAACCTGAACCAGTTCATCCTCGACCACAAGCACGAGCTGGCCTGCGACGTCGTGCTCATCTCCGACTCGCCGATGTTCGAGAAGGGGGTGCCCTCCATCTGCTACGGCCTGCGCGGGCTGGCCTACTGCCAGATCGACCTGCGCGGCACGAGCACCGACCTTCACTCGGGCTCCTTCGGCGGCGCCGTCGCCAACCCGGCCTTCGTACTCGCCCAGGTGCTCTCACAGATGAAGGACCGCGGCGGCCGCGTGAAGATCCCCGGCTTCTACGACGACGTCCGCGAGCTGACCGAGCGCGAGCGCGAGGAGTTCAAGCGGCTGCCGTTCAACGAGAAGGAGTACCGGAAGGGAATCGGCGCGCCGAAGCTCCACGGCGAGACGGGGTACTCGACGCTCGAGCGGACCTGGGCGCGGCCGACCTTCGAGGTGAACGGGCTGCTCTCCGGGTTCACCGGCGAGGGGAGCAAGACCGTCATTCCCGCCACCGCGATGGCCAAGGTGAGCATGCGGCTCGTGCCCAACCAGGATCCCGACAAGATCGCGGCGCTGTTCGAGGACTACGTTCGGAAGGTGACGCCGAAGACGGTCGAGCTGAAGGTGACGCGCATGCACGGCGGGAAGCCGTGGATGACCGAACTCGACAACCCCTTCGTCCAGGCGGCCGCGCGGGCCATCGAGGTGGGGTTCAACCGGACGCCGGTCTATACGCGGGAGGGAGGCTCGATCCCGATTGTCGCCACCTTCCAGGCCGAGCTGAACGCGCCGACGGTGCTCTTCGGCCTCGGCACGCCGGACGAGAACGCCCACGCCCCCAACGAGAAGCTCTACCTGCCGAACTTCTACGGCGGCATCCTGTCGGCGGCGTACCTCTACGAGGAGATCGCGAGAGCGCGTCAGTAGGACCCCGCCTCGCTTGCGACGAAAGGCCGGAAAAAAGCGAAGGGGCGCGGCATCGTGCCGCGCCCCTTCACCCCTCCTGGGCCCTTGGCCTCCAACCCTTGCGCGTCACACCGATCTGCCGCCGCGTCTCATAGCCAGAGGCCCGAGGCGTCGCCGGCCGAATCGAGTGAGCCCAAGGGAGAACCGCGCGCCGCCGCCGGAGCGCCGCCGCCAGACGAATCGGGTGACCGAAGGGGAGAACCGCGCGCGCCGAGAGGGTGCCGATCGCCCCGTCGTGGGCCGTGGATGGGAAAAGACGCCTGCCCAGTTGGGCTAGCAGGACCAGTGCCAATTCAGGATGAGCTGAAATGCGCCAACATTCGGCCGACAGCGGCCGATTCAGTCCAAGATCTTGAACCCCGGCGCCGGGCCGATCCGGAGAATTGGGGCAGTATTTTCGGAGGAAATGACCCAGGAAGCGGGCGCTACTTCGTCTTCTCACCCGCGCGGATGGCCAGCGGCAGCCTGTTCTCCTTGGGGGGGAATGGGCAGTCGTAGGAGGCGTTGTAGTAGCAGTACGGGTTGTAGGCCCTGTTGAAGTCCACGACGTAGATGCCGGTGCGCTGCGGAACGAGATCCAGATAGCGGCCGGCCGCGTAGGTTTCCTTCCCGCTGGTATGGTCGGCGAACGGCACGAAGAGGCGGTCGGCCGGCTGTCCGGCCTCGACAAAGGCGGTGAGCGCCAGCCGCTGGCCGTCGAGGGTGAAGCGCAGCGTGCCGAGGCGTTCCATGAGGCGCGGCTTGTCGGCCGAGGTTTGAATGACCACCCTGGTCCGCTGGGCGGGCGGTTCGGGGTGGAACGAGGCCGGCACCGCGTAGCGCGGGTCGGGCTGGTAGTAGGCGAGCGGGAGGAAGCGGCCGCGGTCTTCCGGCTTGACGGGGGAGTTGGCGGCCTCCGCCAGCTCGGCGTCCTTTGCCGCCCGCTCGCGCGCGAGATCCGCCAGGTACTTCGCCTCGTCTGGGGCGCCGCCGGAACAGGCCGCCACGAACACAGCCGCGGCGAGCAAGCCGACTCCAGCGCCTGGCCCCCAGCCAGTGCCTCCCCTCATTCCATGAACCTCTCGATCGCCTCGGACATCTCGGTCAGCCGCCCGTCGAACAGGTGGTTCGCCGCGTCGATGACGGCGATGTCCTTGGGCTCGGCGGCATGGGCGTAGAACTGCCACAGCGCCGGCGTGGGGCAGATCTCGTCGCGTTCACCCTGGATGAAGAACTTCGGCTTGGGCGAGCGTGCCAGCGGGCCGAAGTCGTAGGAGTCGACGGGCGGCGCAACTGCCAGCAGCCGCGTAACCCGGGCGTCGTCGGCCCCGGCCGTCGTCGCGACCCACGCGCCGAATGAGATGCCCGCGCTCCAGATTTGCACGCCCGGGTGGCGCGCGGCGGCGAAGTCGAGGGCCGCCCGGTAGTCGTCAATCTCGCCCGGGCCGTTGCTGAAGGTCCCGTCGCTGCGCCCGGCACCGCGGAAGTTGAAGCGCACCACGGCGCAGCCGAGGCGGCAGAACGCCTTGGCCGCCTGGAACACCGCCTTCGTGTTCATCGTTCCGCCGTAGACGGGGTGGGGATGAGCGATTACCACGACGGCGCGCGGCTTGGGCGGCGCGGCGGCCGCCTGCTCGGGCGTGGGCATGGCAGTCGTACAGAGCGAGGCGGGATCGTCCACGAGCGCTTCGAGACGGCCGGCAGGGCCGGGGATGTGATGGGTCATTGGCGTGTCACGCAAGCCCGAAACTAGGAGTGTGTCTGAGCAACCAGTGCACCCGCTCCTGCGAAGTCGGCGATCAGCCCGGCGAACTCGCGCGGCCTGGTCACGAGGCCGAGGTGGCCGGTGCCCGCGAGCGTCCGCGCCGAGGCGCCCGGGATAGTGGAGACGTACTCGAGCGTCTCGTCCACGGGTACGACGCGATCGAGGTGCGGCTGGCCGGTGATGACGAGCGTGGGCGAACGCACGCGGCCCGCGTCGACGCGAAAGTCGAGGCCCTCGAGGCATCGAACCCGGTTTGCCATGCGCGACGGCCATGCGGGTGCCAGGGCGACGTTCACGAGATGGCGCGCACCGCAGGTGCAGGCCTGCAGCCGGCTTGGGGCCGCCGCCCGGATCTCGGGCCAGAGCCGCAACGGCGCGCCCGCGACGAAGGCGGGCGCCGAGAGCCAGGGTGACGAAACGTACCGCCGGACCCGGGCCGCCGGCCGCCACCTGGGCCCGGGGGCCGACACCAGCACCAGCGCGCGCGTGCGCTCGGGACGGACGGCGGCGTAGCGCACCGCGACCAGCCCGCCGTACGACACGCCGCACACCACCGCCTGGCTCCAGCCGTTCTGCCGCAGGACGTCGTCCACCTGCTCAAGGTGCCGATCGAACGGCGTGTCGGGGCGCAGCGGGGCGTTGCTGTCCGGCTCGCCGACCAGCGAGTAGGTGGCCACGGTGAACGAGGCGGCGAGCGCGTGGACGGCGGGCCGCATCCACTCCCACCGCCCCTGGATGCCCGGGATCAGCACGAGCGGCGGACCGGAGCCGCAGAGGAACATGGATCCATCATGGCAGGCCCGGGCCTCGCGGCTCAAGGCTGAGGCCGCGTCACCGAGCCAGTTCCGATGCCGAGGGATAGCCCTCGAGGCCCTTCGCGGCGCGGACGGCGCGGAGGATTGCCTCGGCGACGGCCTCGGCAGCGAGCGAGCCCACCGTCAGCAGGTCGGCGGGCTTCTCGTGCGTGCCGGTGGCGAGTGCGAACAGCGTGTCGCCGTCGAACGGCGTGTGGGCGGGAACGACGGCCCGCGCGATCCCGTCTTGCGCCATCTGCGCCACCTTGGTCGTCTGAGTCTTGGTCAGCCTGGCGTTGGTGGCGACGACCCCGATTGTCGTGTTCTCGCCCGGCTTGGCGCGTGGGACGAGGCTGCCGCCGCGCAGCAGCGTCCGCACATCCGCCAGGCGCCTGCCGTCCTCGGTGCGGACGCCCGCCACCACCTGCCCCGTCGCGGGATCCACCACGTCGCCCGCGGCGTTGACGGCAACCAGCGCCGCGACGACGAGGCCGTCCGGCAGGACCAGGGCGGCCGTTCCGACCCCGCCCTTCATCGCACGGTGCTGGCCGCCCATCTTGCCCACGGTCGCCCCGGCGCCCGCGCCGACGTTGCCTTCCGCGACAGGGCCGGAGGTTGCCGCCTGCGCAGCCCGGTAGCCGCAGTCCGCGGTCGGCCGGATCTTCGGGCTGCCAATCCCGAGGTCGAAGAGGATCGCGGCCGGCACGATCGGGACCTTGGCCACCGCGGTCTGGTAGCCGATGCCCCGCTCGTCGAGGAAACGCATCACACCGCTCGCGGCGTCGAGGCCGAAGGCGCTGCCCCCCGAGAGAACCACCGCGTGGACCTCCTCCACGAGGTTCACAGGCTCGAGAAGGTCGGTCTCGCGCGTGCCAGGCGCCGAGCCGCGTACGTCCACGCCGGCAACCGCGCCGGCCTCCGCCAAAACGACCGTGCACCCGGTCGGGCGCTCGCGCAGCGTGTGATGGCCGACCTTCAGGCCGGCGACGGCGGTGAGGCCTTCCGGCCCCTGGGGCGATGGCCGGGGCGCGAGTGTCTGGGTCATGGCGAGCATCAGTGGGAGAGCCGCGACGGCCGAAGCCGCAGCCAGGCTGGTGGTCATTGGCCTCATGATACCCCGCGGGCTGCACCAACCAGCCCGGGCGTGATACGGTACCGGCGCCATGATCATCCGACGTTTCACGCCGGCGGCCGCTGCGGCCCTGCTGCTCGTTTCCGCTCAGGTCTACTCTCAATCCCAATCCCAATCGGGGGCCCAGGCCGTGGGGGCGGGGCAGGTTGCCCCCGCGAGGGCAGCGGTGTCGGGGCTCGACCCTGCCCGGATGGCGAGGATTGCCGAGCTGGTCAACGAGGCGATGGAGGCCAAGGAGCTGCCCGGGGCGGTCGTCATGGCCGGCCGGGGCGACGAGATCCTGTACCAGCAGGCCTTCGGGCGCCGGGCGGTCAGGCCCTCCTCGGAGCCGATGACGCTCGACACCGTCTTCGACCTCGCCTCGCTCACCAAGGTGGTCGCGACCGCGCCGGCGGTGATGATGCTGGTCGAGGACGGGAAGGTGCGCCTGAACGAGCGCGTCTCGAAGTTCATCGAGGGGTTCGAGCGCTACGGCAAGGGCGACATCACCGTGCGGCACCTGCTCACGCACGTCTCGGGGCTGCGGCCCGACCTCGACATGGCGCTCGAGTTCGATAGCTACGACGAAGCGATCGAGCGGGCGAAGGAAGAGGTGCCGATCGCGCGGCCAGGAGAGCGGTTCGTTTACAGCGACATCAACTTCTTCCTGCTCGGAGAGATCGTCCGCAAGGTGAGCGGCCAGGGGCTCGACCAGTTCGTGCGCGAGCGGCTGTACCAGCCCCTCGGGATGCTCGAGACCACCTTCAAGCCCGGCGCCTCGCTGGTGTCGCGGATTGCGCCGACCGAGCCGTGCAGCCCGCTCGGGTGGCCGTGCGACACCCCCGACGCGAGGATGCTGCGGGGCGTCGTGCACGACCCGACGGCGCGGCGGATGCAGGGCGTGGCGGGCCACGCCGGCCTCTTCAGCACGGCCGCCGACCTGTCGATCTTCTGCCGCATGCTGCTGAACCACGGCCGCTACGGGCAGGTGCGGGTGCTTTCGCCGCTCGCGGTGGAGAAGATGACCGGGCCCGTGCCGGTGCCGGGCGGCGTGCGCGGACTGGGCTGGGACATCGACACGGGCTACTCGTCGAACCGCGGGGAGCTGCTGCCGATCGGCTCGTACGGCCACACCGGCTTCACCGGCACCTCGATCTGGATCGACCCGGTCACCAAGACCTGGCTCGTGTTCCTGTCGAACCGCGTCCATCCAGATGGCAAGGGCGACGTCACCCCGCTGCGCGCCCGCATCGCCACGATCGTCGGGTCGGCCATCCTCGAGGTTCCGGCCGGCATCGCGCAGCCGCTGAGGATGACCGGCATCGACCCCGGTCCCACCGGCACCCGCATCCCCCGCGTCGGGCCGCCCGTGCTGAACGGCGTGGACGTGCTGAAGGCCGAGAACTTCCGGAGGCTGGCCGGCCGCCGGGTGGGTCTCGTCACCAACCACACTGGCATCACGGCCGACGGCGAGAGCACGATCGACCTTCTCGCGTCGGCGAAGACCCTCTCACTGGTCGCCCTTTTCAGCCCCGAGCACGGGATCCGCGGCACGCTCGACCAGTCCGTCATCAAGTCGGACAGGGATCAGAAGACCGGGCTGCCGATCTACTCGCTCTATGGCGAGACGAACAGGCCGACCGGCGAGATGCTGGAAGGGATCGACACGCTGGTCTACGACATCCAGGACGTGGGCGTGCGGTTCTACACCTACGAGACGACGCTCGCCTACGTGCTGGAGGAGGCGGCGAAGCGAAAGATCAAGGTGGTCGTACTCGACCGGGTGAACCCGATCAACGGGTGGATGGTGGAGGGACCGGCGCTCGAGAAGGAGACCGCGAGCTTTGTCGGCTACTTCCCCGGCTCGCCGATCCGGCACGGGATGACGGTGGGGGAACTGGCGCTGCTGTTCAACGCGGAGAAGGAGATTCGGGCCGACCTGAGCGTCGTCCCCATCGCCGGCTGGCGGCGCGACCTCTGGTTCGACGACACCAACATGCCCTGGGTCAACCCGTCGCCCAACATGCGGAACCTGATCCAGGCGACGCTCTACCCCGGCATCGGCGCCATCGAGTACTCGAACCTGTCGGTGGGGCGCGGCACCGACACGCCCTTCGAGCAGGTCGGTGCGCCGTGGATCGACGGCCGCCGCCTTGCCGCCAGGCTGAACGCGCGGCAGATCCCGGGCGTCACCTTCTATCCGACCTGGTTCACGCCGTCTTCCAGCAAGTACAAGGGTGAGCGGTGCGGCGGCGTCTACATCATGATCACCGATCGCGAAGCGCTGCGGCCGGTCCGCGTGGGCGTGGAGATGGCCGCGGCCATCCACGGCCTCTACGGCGACAAGCTCCAGCTCGACCCGAACGTGAAGCTCTTCGGCACCGGCAAGGTGCTGACGGCGATCAAGAAGGGCGAGGACCCCGCGCGCATCGCCGCTTCCTGGGCGGCCGACGAAGGGCGCTGGCGGCTGCTGAGGAACAAGTATCTGGTGTACAGGTAGGCGCAGGGCTCAAGGCTTCGGGCCTCGAGGCGTTTCAGGGCCTGGGGCCTTGAGTCTCGAGCCCCGAGCCCGTCTCCTGCCGCAGGCTCACCGTCCCCGTGAAGGTTTCCAGCTCGATCCGGGCGGCGCCGTTCCCGAGCGTCAACGTGAAGCGCTTGCGCCGCGCCGGCAGGTCGGGGAGCTTCACGGGGAGCACCGAGTGGACGTGCCCCTCGAACGACCGGACGGCCAGCGTCGCGCTCGCGGCGTCGGGAAGCGCCAAATCGATGTCGCCCGAGTGAGTGGCGAGCTGGTAGCGGCCGCCGGCCGCCACCGCTCCATCCCACGCGATGTCGCCGCTCACAGTGCTCGCGGCGACCGACGCCGACTTCACCGACCGCAGCTTCACCGTTCCGCTCACCGACTCGGCCACCAGCTCGCCCTCGAACCCGTTGGCGCGCACCGCACTGTTCACCGATTCGAGGCTGGCGCGGCCGTGCCCTCCCTCGAGGGTCACTTCGCCCTCGGTCGACGCCAGCACGATCTCGCCCGCTCCGCCCGCGACCCTCACGTCGCCCCTCACCGTGCGCGCTGTGACCGCGGCCGCGGTCCCCTCCACCGAGACGTCGAGGTACGTGCCGGCGACTGCCACGGGCATCCAGGCCGGCACATCGATCGTGAAGTCGATCGCGTGCGGCTGGCCCCTGCGCGCGCGCGCACGCACCGTGATGGTCTGTCCCTGTGCAGCGGCGTCGATCTCGTCGGTCGAGAAGTGCGTCGCGCGAATCCTGACCTCGTCGCGGGCCCAGGCGCGCACCGCGATCTCGCCGCCGAACAGGCGCAGGTCGAGGGAGGTTCCCCGGGCAGCGGGAAGGATCTTCTCGAACTCGGCCGCTCCCAGCGTCGCGCCGAGCACGAGCGAGGCGGCAAGCGCGGCAGCGGCGCGCACGGCGGGCCTCAATTCCCGGCCTCCGCGGCGAGGTCGACGGCCTGCTGCAGCACGTCGATCTTCCGCTGCCTCGCGGCCTCGAGGCGGCTGGCGAGCCGCGAGTCGCCCGGCTGCTCGGCCAGGGCGTCGGTGTACCGCGCAATCGCCATGTCGAGCACCTCGAGGTTCTGCTCGATCACTTCCACCACCCGGGGGTCGCGCGCGAGGCGCGCGCGGGCGGCCTGCTGCAGCTGGGCCAGCGTGTCGTAGTACTCGCGGCTTGCCTCGAGTGGCCGGAGGTCCCCACGCGGTTCCGGCGGCTGCGGCTCGGCAACCGAGGCCTGCTCGGGCGCGACGGACCTTCCGGCGCGAGGAAGCACGAGACCGGCCGCGACCGCCAGGACCAGTGCCGCAGCGGCGAAGGCCGGCCACAGCCGGGGCCACGCTGCCGGCCACGCCGGAACGAGGGCGCCGAGCCGCGCCCGCGGCGCGCGGCGCGGACCGAGCCGCTGCTCGATTCCCGGCCAGAGATCGGCGGCCGGCTGCTCGTCCTGCCTCAACGCCGGCGCCCGCTGCACGACGGCGGCAAGCTCCTCGAGCGCGGCGCGGCACTGCGCGCAGCCGGGCAAGTGGTCCTCGAGAGCGCGCCGCTCGCCGGGCGACAGCTCCCCGTCGAGGTAGTCAGACAGGAGGCCGGTCCAACGGTCCCCGCTCTCGCCCGCCCTCATCGCCTCTCTCGTCATGACGACTCGTCCAGCCCGCGAAGCGCGCCCCGGAGCATCATCCTGGCGCGGTGCAGCTGCCCCTTGGAAGTGCCGGCCGCGATCCCCAGCAGCTTCCCGATCTCGCGGTGCTTGTAGCCCTCGACGTCGTGCAGCAGGAACACCTGCCGCGCTCCCTCGGGCAGCCTATCCACGGCGGCTCTCAAGTCCATGGCGGCGACTCCGTCGATGGGCGCGACCCCTTTCAGGTCGAGAGCCATGCCTTCGTCGTGCGTCTCGATCATCGACCGCCTCGCCGCCGACCGCCGCCGCTCGACGATCGCGTTGATTGCCAGCCGGTAGAGCCAGGTGCCGAACTGCGAGTCGCCCCGGAAGGTATCCAGCTTCTCCCAGGCCCGGACGAAGACGTCCTGCGTCAGCTCGTCGGCCGCGCCGTACCCTGCCATCCGGCAGGCGAGCCCGTGTATTCGCCCCACGTTCGCCCTGTACAGGCGCTCGAAAGCGCCCTCGTCACCTTGGCGCGCCAGGGCCACATCGTCGGGAGCCTCGGTCGGCCGTGTCGCCCACGGGTCGGTCAGGTCAGGGCCTCCGGGAAAGAACGCGGCCGCGTTCGGTGTCCCTCGACACTTTAGATGTTTGCCAGGCGCCCGGGGGTTGGAATCCAACCATCGCGGGCACCCGGCCCATCTAACGGGGCGAGATGCCAATCCGTCCGACGAGCTTCGGCCTCCAATCTTCTTCTGTTCGGGTTGAGGAAGCCAGGATTCGTCCGGAACGATTACGAAACCAGAAAGGACGAGTGTGCCATGACCAGAAGTCGAGCGGTGTTTGCGTGTCTGGTGCTGGTGGCCCTCGCCGGCGTACTGGCCCAGGGCCAGGCGAGGTCGGTGCAGGGCGAGTGGACCGCGCGGGTTGAAGACGACGGGCGGGTGCACCTGCAGCTGCACACCGACGACCTCGAGCCGAGGCAGGCCGGCCGCCAGCCTTCGCGCCCCCGCGGCGACTGGAGCTTCGGCCGGTCGTTCCAGCTTTCCGAGCTGAAGGGCCTGCCGGCGCAGAAGGGCGCGCTCACGGTGGAGAACGCCAGGTTCGAGCTGCCGCGCGAGGCCGGCACGATCGCCTTCCAGGGGAGCTTCCGGGATGGCCGCGGCGCGGGGCTGTTCTCGTTCACGCCCCGAAGCGAGTACGTCGGCGAGATGAAGGCGCTCGGCTACGCGGTGGAGGACACTTCCGCCTCCGGGCTGTTCAGGCTGGCGGCCTTCGACGTCGGAAGGCGGTTCCACGACGAGCTCGCCTCGCTCGGCTACACCAAGCTGCCCCTCGAGATGCTGGTGCGGATGCGCACTCACGGCGCCGACGGCGAGTACATCAAGGAGCTGCAGGCGGCGGGCTACCGCGACGTGCCGGCCGACCAGGTCGTCCGCGCGCGGGACCACGGGGTGACCCGCGATTACCTCGAGGGGTTGGCTGCCGCCGGGTACAAAGGGCTGCCGCTCGAGCAGGTGGTGCGCGCCCGCGACCACGGCGTCACGCACGACTACCTCGAGGGACTTGCGGCTTCCGGATACAAGGGACTGCCGCTCGAGCAGGTCGTCCGCGCGCGCGATCACGGGGTGAGCGCGAAGTACCTGGAAGAGCTGTCGGCGGCGGGCTTCAAGGGGCTGCCGCTCGACGAGGTCATCCGGGCCCGCGACCACGGCGTCACCCCCGAGTTCTCGCGCGAGCTGCGCCAGCTCGGGTACTCGCCGTCGCTCGACGAGCTGCGGCGCCTTCGCGACCACGGCGTGACGCCCGGCTACGTCCGGGAGATGCGTGAGGCCGGCTACGGCGACGCACCGCTCGAGGAGCTGATCCGGCTTCGCGACCGCGGCGTGACGGGATCGTTCGTGCGCGAGATGGCCCAGGCGGGCTACAGCAAGGTCCCGCTCCAGTCGCTGCTGCGGATGCGCGATCACGGCGTGACGCCCGGCTACATCCGTGACCTGGCGGGGGTCGGCTACAAGGACATCGCGCCCGATCTCCTGGTGCGCATGCGCGACCACGGCGTCACGCCCAGCTTCATCCGCCGCGCGCAGGAGCAGGGCCACAAGAACGCGTCGCCCGAAGAGCTGATCCGCCTCCGCTCGCGCGGCATTGTGCGGGACTGACTCAGTTCGCGAACTTGACTTGGTGACTTCGCGACACGACTTCGCGACTTCGCGACTTCTCCGACTGCTGACTCCGTGGACTGCCTCAGTACAGCATGAGGTACACCACCACCCCTGTCACCGACACGTATAGCCAGATCGGCAGCGTGCGGCGGGCGATGCGGCGGTGGGCGTCGTAGCGGGCGCGCAGTCCGCGGGTGAGCGTGACGATGGCGAGCGGCAGGACGGAGGCGGCGAGCACGACGTGCGAGATCAGGATGGCGAAGTAGACGGGGCGAATCCACCCCTGGCCCGCGAAGAGCCGCGAGCCCACCTGGGCGTGGTAGACGAGGTACGACAGGAGGAAGAGCGACGAGGTGGCGAAGGCGGCGAGCATCGCCAGGCGGTGGGCGCGCCGCTTCCCCCGCCGGATCAGCACGTAGCCAAGCACCAGCCACCCGGCGGCCGTAGCGTTCAGCGTCGCATTGAGGGCGGGAAGGTCGGTAACCTGCATGGCTCAATGATCAAGCAGCAGGATCCCCCAAAGCAGCGGCAGGTACACGATCGACCCGAGGAAGAGGCGCAGCGCCGTCGAACGATCGCGCCGGGCGGCGAAGCGGACGGCGAGGGCGAAGAACGCCAGCCCGAGCACGAGCGCCCCGGCGAAGTAGAGCGTTGCGGCCAGGCCCACCACTGCCGGCAGCAGGCTCACGGGAACCAGCACCGCCGCGTAGAGCACCGTCTGCTGCGCGGTGCTGCGGCCGTCGGGCTCGACTACCGGCAGCATCTTCAGCCCCGCCCGGGCGTAGTCGTCGCGGCACAGCCAGGCGATCGCCAGGAAGTGCGGCATCTGCCAGAGAAAGACGATCGCGAATAGTACCCAGGCGCCCGCCGTCAGCTCCCCGCTCGCCGCGGTCCACCCGATCACGGGCGGAAGGGCGCCGGGTATCCCCCCCACGAGGGTGGCCATGGGGCTGCGCCGCTTCATCGGGGTGTAGACGAGGACGTAGGAGCCGAGCGTTGCGAGGGCAACACCGGCGGCCAGGGTGGTTGCGCCGGCTGCGAGTTGCATCAGGCCGAGGATGGAGAGCGAGAACGCGAACCAGGTCGCGGGCGCCGGCTCCAGCCGCCGCGTCGGCAGCGGACGCGTCCGCGTGCGGCGCATCAGGGCGTCGCTGTCGCGCTCGATGATCTCGTTGAAGGCCGCGGCCCCGCCCGCCACCAGGGCGGTCCCCACGATGGTGTGGAAGAGCACGGCGGGATCGATCCGCTCTGCCGCGAGGAAGAAGCCCGCGCCGGTCGATGCAACCACGAGGAGGTTCAGCCGGGGCTTGGCCAGGGCGACGAAGTCGGAAGCCTTCGCGGTGGTGCCGGGCCAGGGCAGCGAGGAAACCGCGGGCCGGGGGCTCTCGGACATTGGGGTGCTCATGCGGTGGCGTCCGTGGCCCGCCGCGGTCTGGCCTCGGCGGACAGGGGCGTGGGCGCACCGGCCCTGAGCAGCAGCACCAGGGATGCGGCGAGCGCGATGCCGACGCTGGCGGCGTGCATGGTGGTGACGAGCGGCGTCATGCCCGACAGCACCGCGAGGCCGCCCAGGAGGATCTGCGTTCCCACCAGCAGCGCCAGCAGCGTGGCCGGCCGCACCAGGCCGGCCTGGCCCACGTGGCGCCGGTAGACGCGCGCGACGGTGACCGCCACCAGTGCGGCCGTCACCAGGGCGATCAGCCGGTGCAGGAACGCCACGGCCACGATTGCCGATCCCAGCTCGGCCACCGGCACGACCTGGCCGAACGCCAGCGGGTAATCGGGGATTGCGAGCCCCCCCGGGCGCCCGTCGGCCACGTACGAGTGCCTCATAGTGGCGCCGACCAGCACCTGCACGTAGATTGCGGCGGTCGAGGCAAGGGCCCAGCGCGCCAGCGCAGGGTCCGATTCCGCCGGCACCGCGCCCCGTTCGCGCGCCAGCCATCCAGGCGAAGTGAAGAGGGCCATCGCCACCGTCAGGCCGAAGAACAGCTGCGCGAGCGCGGCGTGCAGGACCGAGAAGTAGGCGGGCAGCAGCGAGACGACCGCGAGGCCGCCGTAGACCGACTGCGCGACCACCAGGGCGGCCGCTGCCACCGCGAGCCCCTTCATCCACGGGCGGGGATCCGCCCGCCATGCCAACGCCGCCACCAGCGTGGTCAACAGCGCCACCAAGGCGGCCAGCAGGCGGTGACCCTGCTGCAGCCAGGCGCCCGACGCCGCCTCGGCGCCGGGGGACAACGACGGCCAGCCCGGAAGGGCCAGGCCGGCCCCGGTGCTTGAAACCAGAGCGCCGGCGAGCAGCAGTGCCAGCGTGCAGGCGCTGAGCACGACGGCGGATCGATGAAGCCAGGTCATGTGCCTCGCCCCCCGCGTCGAATGAGACTGTGAAGCCTTTCTCAAGGTACCACAGTCGCGGGGGATCACGAACCGTCCGGGCCCCTAGCCCCTAGCCCCTAGCCCCTAGCTCCTAGCCCCTAGCCCCTAGCTCCTAGCCCCTAGC
>DAOPQX010000047.1:0-15441 GCA_035348395.1 Vicinamibacterales bacterium
CGAGCACGAGCGGCCCACCGAAAAGGCCCGCCGGTGCGACGGCCTCGTCGGGCGCGGGCGGCGAGGAGGGAGCGGCGGCCCACCGGGCGGGCAGCGGCACCAGGAGCAGCAGCGCGACGAGCGCGAGCGCCGCGGCTCCGGCCAAGGCGTAGACCTGTTGTTTCCGGCCGCGGGCCAGCGCGGCGTTGGCGCCGGTCCGCTGCAGCGTCACCACCTGTGAGAGGGCGACCGAGGCGGCCATCACCAGCGAGTTGACGTCGGAGAAGACCAGCCGCGAGGCCTCGACGCGGCGGTCCTGTTCGACAAGCGAACGGATCCGGGCGTCGTACTGCCGCAGGGTGGCGGCGGCCTCGCGCGCGGTCGCGACCTCCTGGGCGGTGGCCGTGCCGGCGCCGGGGCGCTCGAGCCGCTTCAGGCGGGCGTCGAGATCGTCGATGAGCGCGGCAACCCGGCGCGCCCAGTAGGCGGGGTCCTGCCCCGACGCCACGTAGCCGGGCAGGGCGGCGCGCAGGTCGGCGATGACGGCTTGCAGCCGAACGGCGTCGTCCTCGAGCGTGCGCTGGGCGGCGCGCGCCTCGTCGGCCTGCCGTTCCGCTTCGAAGACGAGGTAACCCCCGGCAGCGAGGGCGACGACGGCCAGCAGGACGGCCATCACCCTGAGGGCCCGGCTCTTCATTGATCGCAGACTGTATCAGTGCGTCAGAAGGTCGGCAAGTACGGCGTCAGCGCGTTGGTGATGGCGGTCATGCGGCCGAAGAGCATCAGCAGGCCGATGCCGATCAGCAGCGCGCCGGAGACCATCTCGATGGCGCGGTAGTGGCGGCGGATCTTCGCGAAGGCGGCGAAGAACCGGTCGATGGCGACGGCGGTCAGCAGGAACGGGACGCCGAGGCCGAGCGAGTAGGCGCCGAGCAGCAGCACCCCCTGGGCGACGCTCTCCTGGCTGCCGGCGATCGTCAGGATGCCCCCGAGGATCGGGCCGATGCAGGGCGTCCAGCCGAAGGCGAAGGCGATGCCCACCAGCCCCGCGCCGAGCAAACCGGTTGGCCGCTTCGAGGCGCGCGCCCGCTTCTCGTAATCGAGGAAGCCGATGCGGAAGATCCCCATCATGTGCAGGCCGAGCACGATCAGCAGCGCGCCGGCCACGTAGGCGATCTTCGCCTTGTGGGAGCCGAGCAGCTGGCCGATGGCGCTCGCGGTGGCCCCGAAGGCGACGAAGACGAGCGAGAACCCGGCGACGAAGGCCAGCGAGGTGAGCAGGATCCGCCGGCTGGTGCCGGGCGCCGGCGCCGTCGCCACCCCCGCGCCCGCCTCGGCCGCCACCGTCGCCGGCCGCCCGCGCATCTGCTCGAGCGACGCCCCGGAGATGAACGAGATGTAGCCCGGGATGAGCGGCAGCACGCAGGGCGAGATGAACGACAGGACGCCGGCGGCAAACGCCACCAGCATCGAGAGCAGCGAGAGCCGCTCGAGGGAAACGGACTGGAGGAGCGAGGTGAGGGACTCCATGTCGTCAGTAATGGCAGATGAAGATTACGGCTCGCGGTCCTCCGCCTCCGCCTTCCCCTTGAACTTCACCGGCGGCAGGTCCTTGAACAGCGCATCCCACTTCCAGCGCTCGGAGGGGTTCGATGTCTGCAGCCACGTCCGCGCGACGGCGGGTCTCGCGAAGGCCAGGCGCGGCAGGTCGGCGTAGCCGGGCCGGCCGGGCATCGCGGCGGCCACGTCGGCGCGGATGTGCGCCGCGCTGGTGTAGGGGAGGCCGACGCCGAGCGTCACCCCCACGTTGACCAGGATCTGCCAGTCCTCCATCGCGTCGCCGGGCGGCGCGACGGCGCGCGAGGCCGCCTGGACGAGCCCCTGCTCGTTGGTGTAGCACGCGTCCTTTTCCAGGTAGGTCGCCCCGGGCAGGACGAGGTCGGCAGCGGCGGCAAGGTCGGTCATCAGGACGCCCTGGACGACCAGCAGCCTGATGCGCCCCTGCGCGCGCGCCTCAATCGCCCACGACACGTCGCCGATCGAGCCGGCGGGCCCGGGGTCGAGGACGTAGAGCACGTCCACCCGCCCCGCCTCCACGTCGGCCTGGAGGGCGGAGAGATCGGGGCCGCCGTTCTCGAGCGGCGGGGCGCCGACGCCGAGGTCGGCCGCGCCGGCGACGTTCGGGGCGTCCACGCGCGGCACCTTGAACTTCGTCGCGGCGGGCTGAACCTTCTCGCTGACGCGCCAGCTGACGCCGATCTGACGCTCGGCCCCGTCGCCGTTGAGGCCGCGCGCGATCTGGCCGAGCAGCACCAGCTCCTCGATCGAGGCGTGCGCCGAGGCGAGGAAGGCGATCGTCCGCCGCTCCCCGGGCGCGTCTGCCGCCCCGACGGCCTCGCGCAGCTTGACCAGGACCTCCTTCCATCCCTCGGGCTGCAGCAGGCCAGCTTCGGTTCGACGGAGCGGCTTCCGCAGCCGGTCGTCCGACTCGGCGAAGTGGTACTCGAACCGGCCGATGTCGCACATCCAGTAGTCGTTCACCTGCGGGTTGTGGCGCGGGGTGACGCGTGCCAGCCGCGGCCCCTTCGCCCACTCCGGCTTGGCCTTCAGCCACGCGGTGATGCTGCACCCCTTCGCACACAGCGTGCAGATGGTGTCCACCGCGACCGGGTTGTCCCAGGGGCGCGACTTGAACCGGTAGTCGCGCGCCAGCAGCGCGCCGACCGGGCAGACGTCCATCAGGTTCCCGCTGAGGATCGAGTGCACCCCCTTGTCCTGGAACGTCACGATGTGGCTGCCGTACCCGCGGTCCTCGACGCCGATCTGTGCGTCGCCGTCGATGTCGCGCATGAACCGGACGCAGCGCGAGCAGAGGATGCAGCGGTTGCGGTTGATGAGCAGCGTGGGGCCGAAGTCGACGTCGGCCCGAACCCCCTCGCCGTCGAAGGTGCGGCGCGGGAAGTCCATGCGGCTCGCGTCGGGGCCGAAGGCGTAGGAGTAGTCCTGGAGCGGGCACTCGCCGCCCTTGTCGCAGACCGGGCAGTCGAGCGGGTGGTTGATGAGCAGGAACTCGAACACGCCGGCGCGCGCCTCGACCACCTCGGGCGAGCACGTGTCCACCACCATGCCGTCGGCGCACAGCGTCGAGCACGCCGTCTGCAGCTTCGGCATCTTCTCGATCTTCACGATGCAGACGCGGCACGAGCCGTCGATGCCGAGGGCGGGATGGTAGCAGTAGTAGGGGATCTGGATCCCGTGCTCGATGGCGGCCTGGAGGACGGTCGTCCCCTTGGCGACCGTGATCGAACGGCCGTCAATCGTCAGCGTGACGGTGTCCATATGGGGGAAATGATAGCAGACAGGCTCAGGGCTCCCTACTTGACCACCACGAGCGCCGTTCCGTCGCGGTTGGCCTCGATGGCGCGCACGGGCCCCGTCAGCGGGATGCGGGCTTCCGTCACCCGATCGGCCACCTTCACCGTCGTGCTCGCGGGCGCGCGGCCGGCGTAAACGACGCTCAGCTGGAGGGGGAACTCGAAGGCCTCCTCGCCAACCTGTTCCACGCGCACGACCGCCTGCCGCGTCCCGCCGTCCTGCGTCTCCTCGCGCCAGCTCACCTCCACGCGCGGGACCGCGTCGCCGTAGATCCACTGCTCGAAGAAGCGGTCGAGCGGCCTGCCGGCCTCGGCCTCCATCGCGGCCCGGAACTCCTCGGTCCCGGCCTTCTTGAACCTCCAGGCGTCGAAGAACCGCCGGACGCCGCGGAAGAACACCTCGTCGCCCACGATCCCGCGCAGCTGGTGCAGCACGATCGCGCTCTTGTTGTAGACCACCGCGCGGAACGCCCGGCTGTCGCCGCGGATGTGCCCCACCCGGTAGCCGAGCCAGACCGGCCCCGCGGCGGACTGGTCGACGCCGAAGCGCGCCATCCGGCGCATCACGCTGCCAAAGACCGCGTTGCCGCGCGCCTTCTGGGCGTACAGGGCGGTGAAGTACTGTGCGAACCCCTCGCTGATCCACTGCTCGTGGTAGTTCTTCCAGCCCACCCCCTGCCCCCACCACTGGTGCGCCAGCTCGTGGGCGAGGAAGAACTCGGGGAAGTCGGAGAACGACGCCGGGTCGTCGCGGTAGACCAGCCTGGACGACACCGAGGGCTGCACGAGCACCGCCATGTACGGCGGGCTGTGCCCCCCGGGGAGGCCGCGCTCCACGACCGCGAGCGTCAGCGCGGAATACGGCGCCTCCCCGACCAGCGAGCTGTAGAACTTGAGGATGTCCTTGGTCGTTGCGGCGAGGTCGCGGCCGCGCCGCTGGAGCCGCGGCTGCGTGCGCACGGTCATCAGCACCGTGTCGTAGTAGACGCCGGGACGCCGCAGCGCCCGGAACGGGGCAACGGCGTCGCCGAGGTCGATTCGCTCGCGCTTCACTTCGCGCAGCGGCGAGATGAGGCACGCGAAATAGCGCCCCGGCTGGTGCACCTGGTAGTGGTGCTGGTGGATCGCCTGCGTCCCCCTCGGCGCCGGGGGAGAGACCACGGTCACCAGGTCGCCGCTGGCGGCCATCCCGTAGGTGGCCGGCACCGACAGCCGGAGGCGGGCCGTGGCGTAGTTGGGGCTCGAGGGCTGCGGGTACCAGTAGCTGCGGTTGCTGTAGAGAAAGCTCTCCTCGACCGGGATCCGCTCGAACTCGTCGACCTGCTGGATCGGCACCATCTGCGGCTCGATCGCCAGCGCCTCGCGGTCGATCGGCTGCGGCGGCAGCGTGCCCGAGTACTCGATCGCGATCATCATCCGGTAACCGCGCGTGATCGTGGAAGGCAGGTTGACGACGATGCCGTTCTGGTCGCGGACGCGCAGGGCCAGCATCCGCCCGAACTCGAGCGAGGTGACCGACTGCACCTCGAGCGGATCGGCCAGCCGGAACGAGAGTGAGTTGAGGGCGTCGGCCTTCACCTCGATCGAGAGCACCGTCCTCCCCTCGACCCAGGTGCGCGCCGGGTTGAAGCTCGCCTCGATGTCGTAGTCGAGCACCGCGTAGTCGGCGCGATCGTCCTCGCTGTAGGAGCGCCCGTACCGCGCCGCGTTCCGCCTCGAGCTGTAGACCGAGATGTTGCGCCGGTTCCGCCGGTCGAACAGCGAGACGTCCTCGACCTCGCCGAGCGACCGCGCGTAGGTCAGCGTGTCGAATCGCCGCGTGCGCATCTCCACCAGGAGGTCGCCGAGCCCCGGGATCAGCGACCAGGAGTCGGGGCTGAGATCGCCGAGGTCGAGGCCGAACGAGTTGCCGACGTCCTGCCGGAACACCTCCTCGGCCCGTTTCAGCTCGCGCGGGTCCACCGGCACGGGGGTCAGGGCGGCCGGGTCGAGGAAGGCTGGCAGGCTGCCCGGGTTCAGCCGGACGAACGCGGCTTCGAAGGGCGACTGCAGGGACTGGGCGTCTGCGAAGAGGCGCAGCTGGGCCCGCTCGGTCGGGGCGGGCGGCGCGAAGGTCATCTCGCCGCGGCCGAGCAGCACGAGCGCGGTTGCCGACCCCTCTCCGGCAACCTCGGCCACGAAGGCCGTCCCCTCGGCCAGCGTCAGCCGGAGATCCTCGTCTTGAACGACGAGGTTGCGCGCGGCGTACTGCTTGGCGGGGTTCAGCCCGAGGCGGTACAGCCCGTAGATCGAGGTCAGCGGCACCTGGTTGGCGATGCCCCACTCGTCGAGGTCGCCGCCGCGCCGGCGCACGTCGAGCCGCCAGGTGGACAGGCGGGCACGGTTGCCGTTCTCCACCAGCACCTCGACGCTCAGTTGGTACCCGTCTCCCGGCAGCGTGCCGACCAGCGCCTCGCGGTCGCGCTCTTGAACGACCACCCGGGAGCTGGGGCCCGCGACGTTCCCCTCCGCGAACTGCCGCGCCCGCTGGCGGTCGGCCGTGTTGGACAGCAGAGCGAGGTACCCGTCCGGCCGCCCCGCCCGCAGCACCTCCTCGAGGCGCGCCAGCAGCGACGCCACCCCGTCCTGGTCCTGGAGACGGCGGGCGGGAACGGGCTGCCAGAGCGTCACCACGAGCGCCGCGGAGACCAGGGAGAGCCTCTTGAGCAAACGCTACGCCTTTCTCCTTTTCAGGACCAACAGCGTCACATCGTCGGCCAGCGAGGTTTCCTGCGCGTGCTCCTCGACCAGGCGCAGCACCGCGTGCGCCACGTCGCGGGGGCCTGCGGCGGAGTAGGCCTGTACGACCTTGATCAGTCCGCTTTCCTCGAACGGCCGGCCCTGGTGGTTCTCTGCCTCGGTGACGCCGTCACTGTATAAGACGACGGATTCGCCGGTTTGGAGCCACGTTTCGTGCGCGGAGTACGTCGAGTGCTCGAACATCCCGAGGGCGACGTCCCCCTCGGTGAGCCGCTCGATCTCCCCCGAGTTCCGGCGGACGAGGGCGGGCATGTGCCCGGCGTTCACGTAAACCAGGCGGCCGGTGCAGGGGTCGCAGGCGGCCATGAAGAGGGTGATGAACCGCGACGGGGGCGCGTGGCGGCAGACCTGTGCGTTGAGGCGGCGGGCCAGGTCGGCGCCCTCGAGCCCCTCGTCGAGCAGGGTGCGGAAGATCGCGAGCAGCAGCGCCATCAGCAGGGCGGCCGGGCTGCCCTTGCCGGCCACGTCGCCCAGGGCCACGACCAGGCGGCCGTCCGGCCGCGGGAGCACGTCGTAGAAGTCGCCGCCGACCGTGTTGGCGGGCCGGGTGAGGCCGAACGCCTCCAGGCAGGGGTCGCTGTAGGTGGCCTGGGGCAGCATCGCCGACTGGATGCCCCGCGCCACCTCGAGGTCGTTCTTGAGCGAGAGGCGGTCGGCCACCTCGAGCAGGACGAGCAGGTTGATCAGGAGGAAGGCGATGAACAGGGTCAGCGCGCCGTCCGCGAAGTCGGGGGCCGGGACGCCGACCTGGAGGTCGCCGCCGCCCGGCGAGAACGGGAGGGGGAGCGACAGGAAGCCAATCCCCCGGAACAGCTGCAGGAAGCCAAGGAGGGCGAGCAGCAGTCCGGCGCCGTAGATGGCGCGCCGGGCCGGCGACAGCTTCAGTGTGAAGGCCCAGAAGAACAGGCGGGCCCGCAGCGCGAGCTGCTTGTGAACCGGCAGCGCGGCAATCGCCTTCTCGTCCATCCCCCGCGAGAAGTAGCGGTAAGCCTGGGGCGCGTCGCGCGTGAAGACGCGGCGCAGCTCCTCGCCGGTCAGCCCGCTCGTGTAGGTGTCGATGAAGCGGCGCGCGCGTCCGGGATGATGGTGCTTCCTGGCCATGCGGCTCCTGGCGTCAGATCCCAAGTCTGTCACTTTCTCACATCCGACCCCCGGCGTCAGCCGGTGGATGAGGGGCGAATCGGGATCTGGCGCTGGTCAGTGGCAAATGATACTCCGGTGTATGCTAGACGCTCATGATCGTCGGCCTGGGCACCGACCTGGTGGACGTCGCCCGGTTCCGCCGGGTCGCCGATCGTTATGGCGACCACTTCCTCGAGAGCCTGTTTTCCCCGGCCGAGATCGGATGGTGCCGCCGCCGGCGGCGCCCGTGGGAGCACCTGGCGGCCCGCTTCGCCGCGCGCGAGGCGGTGCTGAAGGCGCTCGGGACCGGCCTGGTGGGCGGGATGTCGTGGAAGGACATCGAGCTGGTGCCGGGCGGGGGACCGGGCACCTGCGCGATGGAGCTGCGGCGGCAGGTGCGCGACGCGGCCGACCGCCTGGGCGTGCGGCACGTGCACGTGGCGATGAGCGTGGGGCGCGACGTGGCCGCGGCCACCGTGGTACTCGAAAGTAGCGCAGGGCTTTAGCAGGTTGCTCAGGAAAAGGACGGGAACGCCAACGGGTGGAGCCATCATGAAGGACGTCATTCTCGAATACGTGAAGAACGAGTACCTCGACGAGGACGAGGCCGACGAGATCGGCCTCGACGAGAACACGCCGCTCATCACGAGCGGCATCGTCGACAGCTTCAGCATGGTGAGCCTGAAGCGGTTCCTCGAGAAGAAGTACGGCATCGCCATTCCCGACGACCAGGCGACGCCCGAGGCGTTCAACACCGTCGCCAGCATCGTCGAGCTGGTGAAGCGCCACCAGGTCGGGAAGGGGGCCTGAGATGGCGTACCCGGCCGCGCTGAGGGAGGCCTACCGCGGCGAGCTGCAGGGCATCCGCGAGAAGGGCATCTACAAGGAAGAGCGCTACATCCACTCGCCGCAGGCCGCCGGCATCGACGTCGAGTTCCCGCGGGGCGCCGGGCTGAAGCGGGTGGTGAACCTGTGCGCCAACAACTACCTCGGGCTGTCGAGCCATCCCGAGGTGGTCGCGGCCGCGCACCGGGGCCTCGACGAGCGCGGGTACGGCATGTCGAGCGTCCGCTTCATCTGCGGCACGCAGGACATCCACCGGGAGCTCGAGAAGGGGCTCACCGCCTTCCTCGGCACCGAGGACACGATCCTGTTCCCGAGCTGCATGGACGCCAACGGCGGCGTCTTCGAGGCGGTGCTGAACGACCAGGACGTGATGATCGCCGACCGCCTCGTGCACGCCAGCATCGTGGACGGGATGCGGCTGTGCAAGGCGATGCAGGACACCTACAAGCACGCCGACATGAAGCACCTGGAGCAGAAGCTCCAGGAGCACCAGGACAAGCGTGCGCGGCTGATCATCACCGACGGCGTGTTCAGCATGGACGGCGACCTGGCGCCCCTCGACCAGATCGTCAGCTTGGCCGAACGCTACCAGGCGATGGTGTTCGTCGACGACAGCCACGCCAGCGGCTTCATGGGCAAGACCGGGCGGGGGACGCCAGAGCACTTCGGGGTGCACGGGAAGATCGACATCATCACCACCACTCTGGGCAAGGCGCTGGGCGGCGCGAGCGGCGGCTGCGTGTCGGGCCGGCAGGAGATCGTGGACCTGTGCCGGCAGAAGGCGCGGCCGTACCTGTTCAGCAACGCCGTTCCGCCGCCCATCGTCTACGCGGCGCAGAAGGTGCTCGAGATCCTGAGCGCCAGCACCGAGCGGCGCGACAAGCTCGAGGCCAACACGGCGTTCTGGCGGAAGGGGCTGAAGGAAGCGGGGTTCGTCATCAAGGACGGCGAGAGCCCGATCGTCCCGATCATGCTGTTCAACGCGAAGCTGAGCCAGGACATCGCGCGCGACCTCTACGCCGAGGGGATCTACGTCATCGGCTTCTTCTTCCCGGTGGTCGCCGCGGGGCAGGCGCGCATCCGGACGCAGCTCTCGGCCGATCACGACATCCCGATGCTGGCCGACGCCCTCGAGGCCTTCAAGCGCGTCGGCGCGAAGTACGGGATCCTCGGGCTGGACAAGAAGGGGATCATCGAGAAGTACGGGCTGTGACACCAGTGGGACAGGCGTCTCGCCTGTCGGGTGATCAGGTCACGTTCAACGCAGAGGCGCAGAGGCGCGGAGACGACGCAGAGAACGCCTGAATCAGGACCTCTTCTCTGTTACGTCCCGGCATCCCTGTGTCTGTGCGTTTGACGTGGGCCAGTGATGCCGCGGGACGCGCCTGACAGCGACGAGGAAACCGATGTCGAAGATCGCGATGAAGACGCCGCTCGTCGAGATGGACGGCGACGAGATGACCCGGATCCTGTGGGCCTGGGTCAAGGCGAAGCTGATCGAGCCGCACGTCGACCTGAAGACCGAGTACTACGACCTCGGTCTCGAGCACCGCGACAGGACCGACGACCGGGTCACCCACGAGGCGGCCGAGGCGACGCGCCGGCTGGGGGTCGCGGTGAAGTGCGCCACCATCACGCCGAACGAAGCCCGGATGTCGGAATACAAGCTGAAGAAGCAGTGGAAGAGCCCGAACGCCACGATCCGGGCGGCGCTCGACGGCACCGTCTTCCGCAAGCCCATCCTCGTTCCCAACATCAAGCCGGGCGTCGTCAACTGGAAGAAGCCGATCATCGTCGGCCGCCACGCGTACGGGGACGTGTACAAGAACGCCGAGATCGCAGTGCCCGGGCCGGGCAAGGGCGAGCTGGTGTTCACCGGGGAGGACGGGACCGAGAAGCGCGTGCTGATCCACGAGTTCGGCGGGCCGGGCATCCTCCAGGCGATCCACAACACCGAGGCGTCGATCCGCAGCTTCGCGCGGTCGTGCTTCACCTACGCGCTCGACGAGAAGGTGGACGTGTGGTTCGCCACCAAGGACACGATCTCGAAGACCTACGACGCGACGTTCCGGCGGGTGTTCGAGGAGGTATTCGGACAGGAGTTCGCGACCCGGTTCAAGACCGCCGGTATCGAGTACTTCTACACGCTGATCGACGACGTGGTGGCGCGGGTGGTGAAGGGGGATGGCGGGATGCTGTGGGCGTGCAAGAACTACGACGGCGACGTGATGTCCGACATGGTCGCCTCGGCGTTCGGCAGCCTGGCGATGATGACCTCCGTGCTGGTGTCGCCCGACGGCTTCTTCGAGTACGAGGCGGCGCACGGCACCGTGCAGAAGCACTACTACAAGCACCTGAAGGGCGAGAAGACCTCCAGCAACTCGATGGCGCTCATCTTCGCCTGGACCGGCGCGCTGCGGAAGCGCGGCGAGCTCGACGGGCTGGGTGACCTGGCGGAGTTCGCCACCCGCCTCGAGCAGGCCTCGCTCGCGACGATCGCCGAGGGCGTGATGACGGGCGACCTGGCGCGCCTGGCCTCGCCGCCGCCCAGGCAGGTCGTGGGCAGCGAAGGGTTCCTGGACGCGATCGCCGGGCGGCTCTGCTGAGACCATGGATCCGTACCAGCAGTACGCCGACGACATCGTCGGGCGCGCGGCGGCGGCCGCCGAGGCCTGGCGGCGCTTCGACCAGGCGCAGGCCGACGCGGTCGTCGAGGCGATGGCCGCAGCGGCGTGGGAGGCGCGAGAGAACCTGGCGCGGCTCGCGGTGGACGAGACCCAGATGGGGGTGTTCGGCGACAAGGTCCTGAAGAACGCGTGGGCGGCGGCCATCGTGCGCGACTCGCTTCGCGGCACGCGGACGGCCGGCGTCATCGCGCAGGACGAGGCGTCGGGCATCACCGAGTTCGCCGAGCCGGTGGGGGCCGTGCTGGGGCTCGTCCCGGTGACCAACCCCACCTCCACCGCGATCTTCAAGGCGCTGGTCTGCGCCAAGACGCGCAACGCCCTCATCTTCAGCCCGCACCGCGGCGCGCGGAAGTGCGTGAGGGAGACGGCCCGGATCCTGAGCGAAGCGGCGACAGGGGCCGGCGCGCCCGAGGACGCGATCCAGGTCGTCTCGAGGTCACAGACCGAGTACCTCCGCCAGGTGATGGTCCACAAGCGGCTGGCGCTGATCGTCGCTACCGGCACCCGCTCGATCGTCGAGGCGGCGCGGCACTCGGGGACGCCGACGCTCGGCGTGGGACCGGGCAACGTTCCCGTCTACGTGCACGGTTCGGCCGACCTCGCCGAGGCGGCCCGGAGGATCCTGCTCTCGAAGACGTTCGACAACGGCACGGTCTGCGCGAGCGAGCAGGCGGTCGTGGTCGAGTCGCCCCAGGCGGCGGCCCTGCGGGAAGCTTTCGAGCGCGGCGGGGCCCACTTCTGCTCGGCCGCCGAGGTCGAGGCGCTGGGGCCGGTGTGCTTCGAGGCCTCGCACCGAAGGATGCGCGCGGACGTGGTGGGGCAGCCGGCCGCCGAGATTGCGCGCCGCGCGGGGTTCCGCGTGCCGGCCAGGACGAGGCTGCTGGTCGGCGCGCCGGGCGGGATCGGCCCCAGCCACCCGCTCTCGGCCGAGATCCTGGCACCGGTGCTCGCGTGGTACGAGGTGCGCAGCTATGCCGAGGCGCTGAGGACCTGCCGGGCGATCACGGCGTGGGGAGGCGTCGGCCACACGGTGGGTGTGCACGCGCGCGACGAGTCGGTGGTGGCCGACTTCGCGCAAATGCGCGCGTCGCGGGTCCTGGTCAACCAGCCGACGACACAGGGCGCGATCGGCGGCATCGTCAACGGCCTGCAGCCGTCGCTGACGCTCTCGTGCGGCCCCAGCGCGCGCAACCTCACGACCGACAACATCGGCGCCCGCCACCTGCTCAACATCCACAGGGTGGTCCTTCCGCGGGCAAACCCGGCGTGGGCCGAGCTGACGACGGGGCCGGCGGATCGGGTGTGACGGGCTATCCCGCCATCAAGAGCAGCGCCGTCCACGGCAGGATCGCGGCGCCCAGGTAGATGGCCGTCAGCAGCGCCACGAGGCGGTGAACGCCGGTGAGGTGGAGGGCGATGCCGAGCACGCCCGCCACCAGCTTGGCACCGGTGAGGCCGGGACCGGTTCCGAAGGCCAGCATCAGGCTGGCCACGACCGGGTTCCCCTCCATGTGGGAGCCTAGCGTGGCCAGGCCGACGTAGGTGAGGACGCCGTCGAGAGCCTGGACGGCGAGGAAGGCGACGACGGCGACGTTGCCGAAGCCGGAAGCGCCGGAACGGTTGAATATCCAACGAGACAGCATCTTAGGTCTGCCCCACGGCTGACTTAAGCTTCCAAACCCACCCTCTAACCCGTTGGATAAACAACGCTTATGCCAAGGCCACGCCGCACCTCCGGAGCGCGTCCGGCTGCGGCTGTATGCTTTTGCATCGGGCTCATCCACAGCGCGCAAGCCAGCCGCGCTTAAGGTCGCGGGCCTTCCCGGCAAACCCGGTCTGCCGAGCATTCTTTACATGGGGTTCTCCCCTCTTTTCGCATTTTAGTGTAATTTCTACACGACACCAGCTCGTCCGTAGCGATCGCCCGCCCCGGCTATTCGAAAGCAAGTCCTTGAACGATAAAGACTTGCATGAATGGCAAGCGCGTTGCCTCCGTCGTGCTCAGGATGTTTCCCCTCGCGCGCGTCCTGCTTGGCATGGTCATGGTCGGTCTGGCGGCCCCGGTGGCTGCCCAGGCGCCTGCGGTGGCCTCGCCGAGCGGGGCGACCTTCCGGAGCGGCGTCGACATGGTCACCGTCAGCGCCGTCGTCCGCGATCGGAAGGGCCGGATCGTGAAGAACCTGCGGCGTAGCGACTTCGAGCTGCTCGACAGCGGCGCGCCCAAAGCGATCAGGGACTTCCGGCCCGACCAGGCGCCGATCAGCGTGGCCGTGCTGGTGGACGGCAGCGGCAGCATGCAGGTGGCCGACAAGATCGCCGAAGCCCGGGCGGCCGCGCAGTACCTGTTCGCGTGGCTCGATCCCGGCCGCGACGAGGTGGGCATCTTCTCGTTCGACACGGGGCTTTACGAGTTGCGGCCGTTCGCGACGGCCGACGAACCCGCCGGGCTGCAGGCGACGCTGG
Organism: Vicinamibacterales bacterium; assembly: GCA_035348395.1. Taxonomy (GTDB): domain Bacteria; phylum Acidobacteriota; class Vicinamibacteria; order Vicinamibacterales; family Fen-181; genus JARKSS01. Next base: position 13,271 of record DAOPQX010000047.1, read on the forward strand.
CGGGCGTGATGCCGTTCGGGATGACGTCGTTGCACGACGCGGTGGCGGCCACCGCCCGGGTGGTGGCCGAGCGGGCGAACGTCCACCGCGCGGTGATCGTGGTGACCGACGGCGTCGACAACGGCAGCCGGCTGACGCCCGCCGAGGTGTCGGGCATCGCCAGCTCGATCGACGTTCCGGTCTACATCGTCGCCGTGGTGTCGCCGCTCGATCACGCGGGGGCGTCGAGCGCGGTGCGGTCGGAGCGCCCGGTGCCGGTCGGCGATCTTGCCGACCTGGCGCGGTGGACCGGGGGGGAGCTGTACGTCAGCAGCAGCGCCGCGCACACCAGCGCGGCCACTCGCGAGATCGTCGAGGAACTCCGCCATCAATACCTGATCGCCTTCGAGCCGGGCACCCGGCCGGGCTGGCACCCGCTGGAGGTGCGCACCCGGAAGGACAACCTGATCGTCCGGGCGCGCAGCGGGTACATGGCCGGACAGGCCCAGGACTAGTAGCGCGTGGCTTCAGCCGCGCGGCCTGGGAGAACTAGTAGCGCGTGGCTTCAGCCGCGCGGGCAGAGCTGGGAGCGCGCGGCTTCAGCCGTGCAGTCGTTCACCGGGTTTCATCGAGGAGGCGTCCGATCATGAGGAAGTTCGTGCTGGCCATGTCGGTGGCATCGATCGCGGCCATGGGCTCCACGGCGTGCGCGACGAAGGGATTCGTCCGCGACCGCGTGGGCGAGGTCAACGACAAGGTGGAGACCGTGTCGCGCTCGCTGGAGGAGACCCAGGAGCGGACGAGGAAGAACGAGGCTCGCATCGGCGAGGCCGAGCAGAAGATCCAGCAGGTGGATCAGCGCGCGGCGGCCGCCAACACGGCGGCGACCGAGGCGCGGACGGCGGCCGACACCGCGGCCAACAAGGCCGAGGCGGTGGAGAAGTCGGTCAAGCGGATCGTCTACGAGGTGACCCTGAGCGAGGACCAGGGCAACTTCAAGTTCGGCCAGGCGGCGCTCCCCGACGAGGCGAAGGCGCGCCTCGACGAGGTGGCCTCGCAGCTGAAGGCGAACCCGAACGGCGCGTTCATCGAGGTCGAGGGCTACACCGACAGCGTCGGCTCGAAGGAGTACAACCAGCAGCTGGGCCTCCAGCGCGCCGAGTCGGTGAAGCGGTACCTCTACTCGCAGCACCAGATCCCGTTGCACCGGATCAACGTGATCAGCTACGGGGCCGAGAACCCGATTGCCCCGAACAACACCCGCGCGGGCCGCGCGAAGAACCGCCGGGTGGTGATCAAGGTCCTGGTCTAGGGACTGGGGGCGTTCCAGCTTGCGGTGCGGGCGAGACAACGCGCCCGGTGCTGAGGAGCGGCTTCCGCATCGCAGGACAAGGCCGGCGCCGGAACATGGGATCCTGGCGTCGGCCTCTTCTTCCGTTCTCCGTTACCCCCCGCGTTCGGCCTTGCAGTATCCTCCCTCAATGGCCATACGCACCGAACTGACGCTCCGGCTGCAGAACAGCCCCGGCATGCTCGCCCGGGTTTGCCAGGTGATCGCCAACGAGCGGATCAACATCGTGGCGATGAACCTGGCGAGCCCCCTCGTCGTGCGCCTGGTCGTCGACAATCCCGTCCACGCCGCTGCCGTCCTCCGCGAGCACCAGTACCAGGTCGAGGAGCGCGACGTCATCTACACGGCGACGTCGAACGACCCGGGCGCGCTGCTCCGGATCACGCGGCTCATCGCCGACGCGGGCATCAACGTCGAGTACCTCTACGCCACCGCCCTGGAGGGGCAGTCGATGGCCAGCGTGGTCGTGGGCGTCCCCGATGCCGAGCGTGCCTCGTCGGCGGCGGGCCTGTAGCCGCCTGGGATGAACGACTCGCCTGCCTCCGGCCCGGCGACATCACGGCCCCGGCGGCGGCCCGGCCGCCTGCTCGTGCCGCTCAAGACCCTGCGCGTCCGCCTCGCGCTGCTGGTCACCCTCGTCGTCGCCCTCGTCGTCGGGGCCAGCAGCTACCTGCAGATGCGGGTGTTCGAGTCGGAGATCAGCGCCGGCCTCGAGGACACGGCAATCAAGATTGCCGTCGCCGTGGCCGACGACGTCGAGGTGCGGCCCGAGCCGTTGAACCACGGGGCGCTCGCCGAGAGCCTGCGCGAGTTCTACGAGGCGGTGCCGTCGCTGCGCGCG
>DAOPQX010000048.1:0-15215 GCA_035348395.1 Vicinamibacterales bacterium
CATCTCGTTCCTCACGCCGGACAGGAAGTCGCGCCTGGCCGACTCGTCCTGCGGCGCCAGGAGGTGACGCTCGAATCGCTGGAAGTGGTTCAGGCCGTCGATCGACGCCAGGCGGTCCAGGTGGGTGCGGGCCGACGCGGAATCGTTGCGCAGCCTGGCAATCGTCGCGCGCAGCTGCCAGGGGTCGAGCGACGTCGGCTCCGACCCGGCAGCCTTGACTGCATACTCTTCGGCCTCGCGGAGGCGGCCTTCCGAGAGGTAGATCTTGGACAACTCAGTCCATGCCGCGGCCCGCCAGGCCGGGGAGAGGACGGCCACCTCGAAGCCGTCTTTCGCGTCGGCCGTCTTGCCGAGCCGCCGCGACGCCAGGCCGTAGACGTAGTTGGCCAGCGGGTCGTACGTGTCGACGCTCAGTGCCAGGCGCGCCCGGTCCCACGCCGCCCGGTCACGCCGCTCTCGTAGATCGAGCATCGCGAGGTCGCCAAGCGCCGGCACGAAGTGCGGGTCCTTCGCGAGGCTGGCCTCGAGCGCGCTCCGGGCGCGCGCGTACTCGCGCTGCCGGATCCACTCCTTGCCCGACGTCCACGCCCCGAACGCCGACTCCCAGTTGAAATCGGCCGGCGAGGCGACCGGGCGCGAAAGGGCGGTCTCGGCGGCCGCCTCGTACTCGAACGCCCCGTCGCCAATCCGCACCGACACGCGGTCGGCGCTCTTCGCTCCCTCCACGGCCTGGACCCAGGTCTGCATCGGCTTCAGCGACACGCGGCCCGCGAAGAGCACGCGCTCGCCGTCCTTGATCTCGACCGGACCCTCGATGGCCTCGGTCGGTGAGAACGCCACCCGCAGCCGCCCCTTCTCGATCGTGACGTTCAGCGCGCCGTGCCGATCGGCCTTGACGAACCCGCCCGTCCCCTTTACCGGGAACCAGTACTCGGTCCACGCGTCCGCCGCGTGCGGGGCGAACCCGGTGTGCTTGAAGGGCGTCCGCGTGCTGTCCTCGGCGGCCTGGTTGAACAGCCGGCCCGACTGCACTTCGACGTACTGGCCGTCTTCGTCGGTGAGCAGGTCCTCCCAGATCATCCCGTTCCGCGACAGCCCCCAGATCCACGCCTTCTTCCCGAGCTTCTCGTCCCGCCCGGCGTACCGCGCCATGCCGAAGTCCTCGTCGTGCCAGTACCCGCCGAAGAACCCCTCGTGACGGCCGACGACGTGGTACGACTTGGCGGGGCCGAAGTCGTTCTGCTCGTAGAAGGCGAGGTTGCGGCCGGTTGCGGGATCGATCGGCCAGGCCGAGGCCTCGCCGCCGTGCCCGATGTGGTGCGTGCCGGGGTAGACCAGCTCGAGGTTGCCGGCCGCCTTGATGGCGCCGTTCATCCAGGTGTAGTAAGGCTGCTCGAGCGCCGAGCCGTTGTACCAATACGACCGCGTGGTGAAGTACGCGCGGTCAGCCGGCAGCCCCACCTCGATCCTCCAGACAGTGCGCGTCAGCAGGTCGAGCGTTCCGACGGTCACGCTCGCGCCGCCGTCGGCCGAGGTGCGCACCTGGTAGTCCACCGGCGTGGCGCAGTTCGGCGTGTGGCCGATGATGCCGTAGTTGGCCTCGATGCCGCCGCTCGTCCACGGCCCGCGCATCGCGATGTCGCGGAACTTCACCACCCGGTTGTTGTAGAGGAACGACTTCCCCGTCGACTTCTCGAACGCCGCCCAGATCTTCCCGCCAATCTCCGGAAGCACCCACACCTTCAGGTACGCGTTCTCCAGCTCGACGACGGTCCACTCCCGGTCGACGGGCGCGTTGGTGTACCCGTCGAAGCGGTAATAGGGGTAGATGCGCCCGACCACCGGGATCGCGTTGGGGTCGGAGTATGGGTACGTGCGGAAGACCTTCTTGTACTCGCGGACCGTGGCGCCCGGGGCGTTCGCGGCCGGCGACTGGGCCTCGCCGGGCACGGCCGCGACTGCCAGAAGAAAGGTCAGGATCGGCAGAAATCTGGACGGGCGAGCGGTCATCATGGCGGGGATTGTGCCACAATCCCCTGTCCCCGCAACGCGCCCTCACACCACACCATGAAGACCACACTGCTCCGACTCACGATTACCCTGCTCGCGCTCGCCGGATTGGCGACAACCGCCCCTGCCCAGCCCGCGGCGGGCTGGCTGCGATACCCGGCCATCTCGCCCGACGGCCAGACCATCGTCTTCACCTATCGCGGCGATCTCTACCGCGTGCCGGCCGCCGGCGGTCACGCCGTTCCGCTCACCCTCCACGACGCGCACGACTTCATGCCCGTCTGGAGCCGCGACGGCAGGCAAATCGCCTTCGCCAGCGACCGGCACGGCAACTTCGACGTCTTCGTCATCCCCGCCGGGGGAGGCGAGGCGCGGCGGCTCACGTTCCACTCGGCAGACGAGTTCCCCTACGCCTTCGAGCCGGGCGACCGCGCCGTGGTCTTCGGCTCGGCCCGCCTCGACACGGCGGCCAACCGCGGCTACCCCACCGCGTCGCAGCCCGAGCTGTACCGCGTGCCCGCCGGGGGCGGCCGCGTCGAGCAGATTCTGACGACGCCGGCCGAGGACGTGAGCATCGACGCCACCGGTACGCTCTTCCTGTACCACGACAAGAAGGGGGGCGAGAACGCCTGGCGCAAGCACCACACCTCGGCGATCGCCCGCGACATCTGGGCCTTCGACACGAAGGCCGGGACGCACCGCAAGATCACGACCTTCGAGGGCGAGGACCGGACGCCGGTGCTGGCCGACCAGGGCAAGGCGTTCTACTACCTCAGCGAGGAGAGCGGCTCGTTCAACGTCCACAAGATGGCCCTGCAGGGCGGGCGGTCGCAGCAACTCACCTCCTTCAAGAAGGCGCCGGTCCGCTTCCTCACCTCCTCGGCCTCGGGGCTGTTGTGCTTCGGCCACGACGGCGAGATTTACACGATGAAGCCGGGTGCCCAGCCGCAGAAGGTCGCGGTGGCCCTCGCCGTGGACGCGCGCGCCAACGCGCGCCGGGTGCTGCCGGTGACGGGCGGCGTGCGCGAGCTGGCCGTCGCGCCGAGCGGCAAGGAAGTGGCCTTCGTCTTCCGCGGCGAGGTGTTCGTCACCAGCGTGGACGGGGGCGTGACCAAGCGCATCACCGACACGCCCGGCCAGGAGCGCGGCGTGAGCTTCTCGCCCGACGGCAAGGCCCTGCTCTACGCCTCGGAGCGCGGCGACCGCTGGAGGATCGTCGAGGCGCGGCGCGTGCGCGACGAGGAGCCGTACTTCTACGCCTCGACGCTGATCCGCGAGACGCCGATCGTCGCCAACGGCAAGGAGAACTACCAGCCGGCCTACTCGCCCGACGGCAAGGAGATCGCCTACATCGAGGACCGGGTGACGCTGCGTGTCTACAACACGGAGTCGAAGCAGACGCGCACCCTCCTCACCGACAGGCACCTCTTCTCGAACGGCGACGCCGACCAGTACTTCCAGTGGAGCCCCGACGGGCGATGGATCCTCTTCGACTACGCGGTGCCGGGCTTCGCCCCGGGCGAGGTCGGGCTCGTTCGCGCCGACGGCACCGGCGAGGTGATCAACCTCACCCGCAGCGGCTTCCACGACCGGGGGGCGCGCTGGATCCTCGGCGGCAAGGGGATGCTGTGGCTCAGCAATCGCGACGGCCTGCGCGCCGCGGCCCAGAGCGGCGGCGCGCAGCTCGACGCCTACGCGATGTTCTTCACGCAGGAGGCGTGGGACCGGTTCCGTCTCACCAAGGAGGAGCTGGCCCTGGTGAAGGAAATCGAGGAGAAGAGGGAGAAGGAAAAGAAGGAGAAGGCTGAGGCGGCGAAGGACGAGGAGAAGAAGAAGGACGCCAAGGACAAGGAGGCGAAGCCCGAAGAGGTCGTCATCGACCTCGACGGGATCGAGGTCCGCAAGGCCCGCCTCACCATCCACTCCTCCTCGCTCGGCGACGCGCTCGTCAGCAAGGATGGCGACACCCTCTATTACCTCGCCCGCTTCGAGAAGGGCATGAACCTCTGGTCCACGAACCTGCGGACCAGGGAGACCAGGATGGTGCTCGCGCTGGCCGCCAACGCCGCCCGCCTCGAGTGGGACAAGGAGCAGAAGAACCTCTTCCTGCTCGCCGACGGCAGCCTCTCGAAGGTCGACCCGGCAACCGCGAAGAAGGAGCCGATCTCGATCAAGGGCGAGATGGTGCTCGACGTCCCCGCCGAGCGCGAGTTCATGTTCGAGCACGTCTGGCGGCGCACCGCGCGCACCTTCTACACCGCGGGGTACCACGGCGCCGACTGGCCGGCGCTCAAGACGATGTACCAGAAGCACCTGGCGCACGTCGGCAACGGCCACGAGTTCGCCGAGCTGCTGAGCGAGATGCTGGGCGAGCTGAACGTGAGCCACAGCGGCGCCCGCTACGCCCGCTCGGCCCCCGAGGACGACGCGACCGCCGCGCTCGGCGTCTTCTACGACCCGGCTCACCGGGGCGCGGGCTACCGCATCGCCGAGGTGGTGAAGGACGGCCCGCTCGACCGCGCGGGCGTCAAGCCCGCACCCGGCACGGTGATCGAGGCGATCGACGGCGAGCAGGTCGCGGCCAACCGCGACCTCGCCGAGTTCCTCAACCGGAAGGCGGGGCGCAACGTCCTGCTCACCCTCGTCGATCCGTCCGGCAAGCGCGACGTCGTGGTCAAGCCGATCACGCTCGCCGAGGAAGGACGGCTGCTCTACACGCGGTGGGTACGGCGCAACCAGGAGGAGGTGGACCGGGTCAGCAAGGGGCGGCTCGGCTACATCCACGTCCCCGGCATGAACGACGGCGCCTACCGCTCGGTCTTCGAGGAGGCGCTCGGCAAGTACGCCCCGCGCGAGGGACTGGTGGTGGACACGCGGTTCAACGGCGGGGGCGACCTGGTCGCCGACCTGGCGATGTTCCTCAGCGGCCGGAAGTTCTTCGACTACACCACCGACACGCGAAGCAACGGGTACGAGCCGAACTTCAGGTGGACCAAGCCGAGCGTGTCGCTGGCCAACGAGGCGAACTACAGCGACGGGCACTGCTACGCCTACACGGTGAAGGCACTCGGCCTCGGGAAGCTGGTCGGGATGCCCGTGCCGGGCACGTGCACGTTCGCCGGGTGGGAGATGCTGCCCGACGGAAGCACCCGCTGGGGCGTCCCCCCGCTCGGGGTGAAGAACGTGGAAGGGCAGTACCTCGAGAACCGCCAGACCGTGCCCGACATCGCGGTCGCCAACTCGGCCGAACGCCAGGCCGCCGGCCAGGACGAACAGCTCGAGGCCGCCGTGGCGGCCCTGCTCGCCCGTGAGGAGAACAACCGGTAGGAAGGAAGCGGGGAGAAGCTCGGCCGGGACGGTGCTACGATGCTCAGAATGAGACGACCGCGCGTCCTGGCCGCGGCCATGGTCCTGGCCGTCAGTGTCACGGGCTGCCGTTCGCTGGAGGGGTTGGGGCAGCTCATCCGGCCGCCCCGCTTCGAGCAGGCGCCGGGGCAGCCCGCCGAGATCGCCTTCAGCGGCGTCTCGGCGGCCATGCCCGCCGGCGGCGCCACCGTGCGCATCTGGACCAAGGTCACCAACCCGAACCCGTTCGGCTTCACGCTCAGCACGCTGAGCACGACCCTGCTGCTCGACGGCTCGAGAGCCGCGACGGGAGACTTCCCGCTCGGCCTGCCGCTCGAGGCGTCGCAGAGCGCCGTCGTGCCGATCGAGCTGACGATCAGCTTCTCAGACGTGCCGGCGCTGACCTCCGTGGCGCGCTCGGCGCTCACCGGGCTGGGCGTTCAGTACCGGCTCGACGGCACCGTCGGGGTGGACGCCGGCCGCCTCGGCCAGCCTACCTTCGGTCCGCTGATGCTGCTCGAAGGCGAGCTGCGCGCGCGGCGCATCGTCGGGTCGAAGTGAGTGGGACGACCCGGGCGCCCACAAGGGGCGCCCCTTACGTGCCCTTCGCCGCCCTGATCACGGCGCGGTGGGCCAGGACGATGTGGGGGTCGTCCTGGAGGGCGGCGTCGTAGCGCTGCTCGAAGTCGGTGCCCTCGGGCGAAGGCACCAGCAGCGCGCGAGTTCCCGCGAGCACCCACTCGGCGTCGGCGTCGGTCCACAGGTCGCGCCACTCCAGCATCTCGTCGATCCGCACGACGATCTCGCTGATCCGGTGCAGCCAGCCGAAGCGGCCGTCGTTGATGGCCAGCTCGAGCAGGCTGCCTGCGCTCACCGGTCCGTGCTCGCGCTCGTACGCCCGGCGCTCGCGCGTCAGCAGGAGCTTGTGCAGATCGAGCAGCGCCAGGCGCGTGGACGCGAGGCGTTCGACGTAGTCGGGCATGGTGATGACGTCAGGGCTTGAGCACCACCTTGACGCACTCGTCCTCCTTGTTCAGGAAGACATCGTACCCCGCCGGCGCGTCCTCGAGGCGCATCGTGTGGGTGATGATGAAGGTGGGGTCGATTTCCCCCCGCTCGATCCGCTGGAGCAGCGGCCTCATGTAGCGCTGCACGTGCGTCTGGCCCGACTTGATGGTCAGCGACCGGTTGACGATCGCCCCCATGGGGAACTTGTCGATGAACCCGCCATAGACGCCCGCGACCGAGATCGTTCCCCCACCGCGGCACGCGAGGATCGCCTGCCGCAGCGCGACGGGCCGGTCGGTCTCGAGCATGGCCGCCTGCTTCACCCGGTCGTACGCCCCCACGGGGCCCGGGGTGTGCCCCTCCATCCCGACCGCGTCGATGCAGCTGTCGGGGCCGCGGCCGCCGGTCATCTCCTTCAGCGCCTCGTGCACGTCGACCTCCTCGTAGTTGAGGACGTCGGCCTTCCCGTGGTCGTGCGCCATCTCGAGCCGGTACGGGAAGCGATCGATCGCGATCACCCGCCCGGCGCCGAGCAGGTAGGCGCTGAGGATGGCGAACTGCCCCACCGGGCCGCAGCCCCAGACGGCCACCGTGTCGCCAGGGCTGATGCCGCAGTTCTCGGCGGCCATGTAGCCGGTGGGCAGGATGTCCGAGAGGAACAGCACCTGCTCGTCGGCCAGGGAGTCGGGCACCTTCACGTGGTTGACGTCGGCGTAGGGAACGCGCGCGAATTCGGCCTGCCCGCCGGCGTACCCGCCGAGCATGTGCGAGTAGCCGAAGATGCCCGCCGGCGAGAATCCCCACAGCTTCTCCGCCATCCACGCGTTCGGGTTGCTGTTCTCGCAGAGCGAGAAGAGACCCCGCTGGCACTGGAGGCAGGCGCCGCACGCGATCGGGAACGGGACGACCACCCGGTCGCCGGCGCGCAGGCCGCGCACCTCCGGCCCGACCTCCTCGACCTCGCCCATGAACTCGTGCCCGAGGATGTCCCCCTTCCGCATGGAGGGGATGAACCCGTTGTACAGGTGCAGGTCCGACCCGCAGATCGCCGTCGAGGTGATCCGGACGATCGCGTCGCGCGGGTTCATGATGGCCGGGTCGGGAACCTCCTCGACCGCCAGGTGCTGCTTGCCCTGCCAGCGCGTCGCCTTCATCGCTCCTCTCCCCTCTCGAACGCCGGGTAGGGCTGCGCCGTGCCGGGCTGCGCGCGGCGCATGCCGAGCAGCCCGCGGCTCGCGTCCGACCGCGCGATCTCGCCGGTCTCGATCACCTGCTTGAAGCGCCGCACGTCCTCGCGCAGCTGCTGTTCGGGCTCGCGGCCGAACAGCCACGCGACGGCCGAACCCAGCCGGCCCGCCGGCGGGTGGTAGGCCAGGCGAAGGCTCACCTCGGTGCCGCGGCCGCCCGGAGCGGGCCGGAAGCTGACCCAGCCCGAGTGATCCACCTGCGAGCCGGGCAGCGACCGCCACGCCAGGAACTCGCCGGGCCGCTCCTCGACGATCTCGGCATCCCACTCGACGCTGCGGCCGGCCGGCCCCTGCACCACCCAGTGGCTGCGATCGGGCCCGGTCACGGTCACCGACCGGAGGTGCTTCATGAAGCGCGGCAGGTTCTCGAGGTTCCTCCAGAACCCGTAGACCTCGGCCGGAGGCTTGTTGACGGTCATCGAGCGCGTGACGTGTTCGAAACCGGCGCGGCTGGCGTCGTGGCGTGCCTGGCGCTTCCCGGCCACGACGTCGAGCGCGGCGACGCCGGCCACGGCCGCGGTAGCGACGCCGAGCTGGCGGCGCTTCGACGTGGCCGAACCCAAGGCGAGGCCCAGCAGCACCAGGTCCATCGCATCGCCCGCCACCCGCGACCAGACCCAGGGAGCCTGGCGGTCGCGCCCCAGGATGCCGAGGCCGCTGGCGATCTCGCGCGCGCCGAGCACGCGAAGCAGGAGCCGGTTCTCCGGCGTGTTCGGCACCCCGATGTTCCGGGCGACCAGGGCCGGCACGGCCACCTCGGCCCCGCCGAGCGCAAGGCTGAACCACCCGAGCCCGTCGGCCAGCCGGCCGTTCCCGCCGTTGCGCCTGGCAGCCGGCGACAGCTTCGCGGCCGCGGGCCCTTCCGCCCGAGCCGGCTCTCCTTCCCGTTCCGGTTGTGTCATCTGACCTCCCGCGCGGCACCGTGCAATGGACGATCCGGCCGGCTCGAGCTGGACCGCGGCACCTTCGTTGCAGCGCCTGTCACCCTGCAGTCGTGCCTCCCGGGAGGAAGAGAAGCCATGGAACGTCGAGTTCGCACCGCCGCGTGGATGGCCGTGATCCTGCTGGCTGTCGCCGGCCTGGCCCTGACCGTCCGCGGGATCGTCGCGCCGCGCCTCAACGCGCAGCCGGTCGTCCCCGACATCGCGCCGCGCGGCGCCCTGCTGCCGGGCGAGCAGGCGACCGTTGCCCTCTTCGAGAAGACGCGCGCCTCGGTGGTGTTCATCACGACCGAACAGCAGGTGATGGACGTCTGGACGAGGAACATCTTCAACATCCCGCGCGGCAGCGGGTCCGGGTTCGCCTGGGACGACAAGGGGTACCTCGTGACGAACAACCACGTGGTTGCCGGAGCCTCGGCGGCGAGCGTGAGGCTGAGCGACGGGCGCGACGTGCCGGCAAAGCTCGTGGGCGCCAGCCCCGCGCACGACCTCGCAGTGCTGAAGATCGACGTGGCGAAGGCGCCGCCGGCGCTGCCGATCGGCACGAGCCACGACCTGCGCGTGGGCCAGGCGACCTTCGCGATCGGCAACCCGTTCGGCCTCGACTGGACGCTGACGTCCGGAATCGTGTCGGCCCTCGACCGGTCGCTGCCATCCGAGGACAACCGCCTCCTGATCGAGCACCTGATCCAGACCGACGCCGCCATCAACCCGGGCAACTCGGGGGGGCCCCTCCTCGACAGCGCCGGGCGCCTCATCGGCGTCAACACCGCCATCTTCAGTCCCTCGGGAGCGTCGGCCGGGGTCGGCTTTGCGGTGCCGGTTGACACGGTCCGTCGCGTGGTGCCCCAGCTCGTCGCGACCGGACGTTACGTGCGGCCCGCGCTCGGCATCCAGGTGGACGAGCGCTTGAACGAGCTGATCACCGAGCAGCTCGGGGTCAAGGGGGTGGCCGTGCTCCGCGTGACGCCGGGCTCGCCCGCCGACCGCGCCGGGCTGAAAGGAGTCCGCTCCTCGCAAGGCGGCACGAACATCACTCCAGGCGACATCATCGTCGCGGTCGACGGGACGCCGGTCGAATCGGTCGCACGCCTCCTGGGCCGGCTCGACGAGCACGAGGTCGGGCAACAGGTCCGGCTGTCGGTCATGCGTGAAGGAAAGAAGGTCGAGGTGGACGTCACGCTCGAGGCGGGCGGGCAGTAGGAAGGCTCACGGCTGAGGGTTCACGGCTCAAGCAGGTACGAGGCTTGCCAGCCATCCCGCCGAACAGCAGTGGAGGGCTGAACTGATGAGTTGGAGACAGCGGGCATTGGGCGTCGTGGTGGCGGCGTCGCTCACCATGGTGGGCGCAACGGCGGCGGCACAGAGCACGGCGCCCACTCCGGGCAGCGGTCAGAGCGCCACCGGCGCGCATGGCCAGGACACGCGGAGCCCGGCGTCGCGGCAGGACGACTCGTCCAAGTTCTACAAGAAGGCTGCGATGGGCAACATGGCCGAGATCGAGCTCGGCAAGCTGGGCGCCCGGAAGGCGCAGGACCCGCAGGTGAAGCAGTTCGCGCAGCAGATGGTGGACGCCCACCAGCGAGCGCTCGACAACTTGAAGGAGGTCGCCGCGGGGAACGTCGAGTGGCCCGCCACGCTCGACGAGAAGCACCGGAAGAAGCTGGACCAGCTGGCTGAACTCAGCGCCGAGGAGTTCGACCGTGAGTTCATGGAGGTGATGATCGCCGCCCACGAGTCGATCGAGGATCATCTCGAGGACTACACCGGGGAGAACCGGCGAGGCGCCGGCGATGCTACGGCCGGGACCTCGGGCACGGGCGGCGCCACCGGCAGCGGCTCCTCGGCAGGTGCCGGCAGCTCTACTGGCGGGGCGGGCGAGGCCGCGGCCGGCACGTCGGGCGTCGAGCGGACGGGCGAGCCCCGGTTGTCGGGCGCGGCGTACGACTGGGCGTCGAATTCGCTGCGGGAGGTTCGCTCGCACCTCGAACAGGCGAAGGAGATCAAGGAGCGTCTCGAAAAGTAGCGTCGGCGCTCCGCGCGGCGGCCGCCAGGCCGGCCGCCGCGTACACCTCGCGCTCGTCGAGCGTCTCGCGCGCGAGCAACTGCTCCACGATTGCGTCGAGCTTGTCGCGGTTCTCCCGGAGCAGCCGCCGCGCCTCGTCGTAGCACTCGTCGATGAAGCGCCGCACCTCCTCGTCCACCGCGTCGAGCAGGGCGTCGGAGGTGCCCATCATCCGCGGGTCGCCGTCCGGCGGGTACACCGAGATCTTGCCGACCCGCTCCGACATCCCCCACCGCCCCACCATCCCCCTCGCCACCCGCGTGACCATCTCCAGGTCGCTCTCGGCGCCGGTGGTGACGACGCCGAAGACCTCCTGCTCGGCGGCCATGCCCCCGAGCGCACCGATGATGCGGCCGCGCAGGTAGTTCGCGTCGTAGCCGTAGCGGTCGGCCTCGGGGGTCGAGAGCGTCACGCCGAGCGCCCGGCCGCGCGGGATGATCGACACCTTGCGGACCGGGTCGGCGCCCGGCTGCAGCATGCCGATCAGCGCGTGGCCGGCCTCGTGGTACGCCGTGCGCCGCCGTTCGGGCTCGGAGATGACGACCTTGCGCGCGGTGCCGAGCTGGATCTTCTCGAGGGCGTCGAACAGGTCGCGCTGGGTGACGGTGTCGCGATCCTGCCGCGCGGCCTGCAGCGCCGCTTCGTTCACCAGGTTCGCCAGCTCGGCCCCGGTCATGCCGGGCGTGGATGAAGCCACGGCCTCGAGGCTCACATCGGGCGCCAGCGGCACCTTTCGCGTGTGCACCTTCAGAATCTCGGCGCGCCCCTTCTGGTCGGGGGCGTTCACCGTGATCGTCCGGTCGAACCGGCCGGGCCGCAGCAGCGCGGGATCGAGCACGTCGGCCCTGTTGGTGGCGGCCAGGACGACGACCCCCTCGGTGCCCGAGAACCCGTCCATCTCGGTGAGGATCTGGTTCAGTGTCTGCTCGCGCTCGTCGTGGCCGCCGAGGGACCGGGCCCCGGCGCGCGTGCGCCCGATCGTGTCGATCTCGTCGATGAAGATGATGGCGGGGGCGACCTTCCTGGCCTCGTTGAACAGCTCGCGGACGCGGCTCGCGCCGACGCCGACGATCATCTCGATGAACTCCGACGCGCTGGCGCTGAAGAACGGGACCTTGGCCTCGCCCGCGGTCGCGCGCGCCAGCAGCGTCTTGCCGGTTCCCGGCGCCCCGGTGAGCAGGACGCCCTTGGGCGCCCGGGCGCCGACGCGCCGGTACTTGCCCGGGTCTCGGAGGAAGTCCACGATCTCGCTGATCTCCGCCTCGACCTCGTCGATCCCGGCAACGTCGTCGAAAGTCACCCGCACCGTCTCGGGATCCACCGGCTTGCGCGGGCGGCCTCCGAGCAGCCCGCCGCCCATCGACGCCCGCTGCCGCCTGAACATCCAGACCCAGAAGCCGACCAGCAGCAGGATCGGCAGCATCGAGATCAGCAGGTTGGCCAGCAGGCCGCGGTGCTCGACCAGCGGGGTCGCCCGCACGCTCGCCCCGCCTGCCGCCAGCTCGGCGAGCAGGTCGTCGGCGGCGAAAGTCGGGCGTTCGGTCGTGAACTGCTGGTAGGTGTGCCCCTGCTCGCCCGGCAGCTCGGCCGGCTCCTTCAGCTGCCCTTCGATCGTGTCGCCGCGGGCGAACACCTCCTTCACGTTCTTGCGCGAGACCTGCGCCTTGAACTCGGTGTAGGAGATGGCCTGCGGGCCGCTCATCCGGTCCTGCACGGTGAGCAGGCCGAACAGTACCAGGTAGCCGACGAAGAACGCGGCCATCCACGTCCAGCGGCGCCGGGACGGCGGCGGCTGTTCGCCCTTCGGCAGTCCTTCGGTGCGCCAGGGCTTGGTGGCCGGCTCGTCGGGCTTGCGGCCCGGCTGGGGGCTGGTGGCCTGTTTCTGGGGCTCAGGCTTCGGCTGCGGCTCCGTCACGGGAATCCTCCCGGCGGGAAGGGCACAAACAGACGGTACACGGGGATTGTACAGGACGCGGCAGGCGGTCAGCCGAGCAGCAGCTCCCGGACGGCCTGGATCTCCTCGTCGTTGACGACGTGTCCCATGCCGGGATAGATGCGCTCGTCCACCAGCGCCCCGAGCGTTCGGAAGACGCCGGCGGTTTCGTGCACGCGCTCCACCGGGATGTGCGGGTCGACGTTGCTGCACCCGAGGAAGACGGGCGTTGCCTCCATCGAGCCCTCGTACGCTCGCGGCGTGCCGGGGGGCCCGATCACGCCCCCGCTCAGGCCGACGACCGCGGCGTACCGGCGCGCGTGCCGCGCCGCGTACTCGAGGGCGAGGCAGGCGCCCTGGGAGAACCCGAGCAGCGCCACGCGCGCGGGCGGGACACCGGCGGCCCCGAGGCGCGCGACCGCACGATCCACCAGCGCGAGCGCCGAGTCGAGGTGCGGCTGGTTGCGGTCGAGCGGCTGGAGGAACGAGTAGGGATACCAGGTGTGCCCCGCGGCGTCGGGGGCGAGATACAGCACGTCGGCAAGGTCCAGCTCGTCGGCGAGGCTGAGGATGTCGGAGGCGGTGCTGCCGCGCCCGTGCAGCAGGATCGCGCAGAGGCGCGCGGCGGCCGGGTCGGGGCCGCGCCGAAGGACGGGTTGCGAGCCGTGGGGGTCGGCGGCGTTCATGGTGTCGGCTTCAGCGCTGGCGAGCGGCTCTCCACTTCCGGATAGCCTCGGCGTGCCTGGGATAGTGGCCGTAGGTGTCGGCACGGAGCCGCCTGACGAACCGCGACTCGGCGGCCAGCGCCTCGTCGGGCGCCTGCTCGACGAACCTGACCAGCCGGCGATGCGTGCCATCGAGCCGGCGCAGCACCTCGGCCAGCGGGAGGGCGGCCTTCTCGGCCGTCGTCTTCGCGTTGAAGGCGTCGATGCCGCCGTAGAGCGTGGAGTAGCGGGGGGGCCGCTTCCCTTCGAGGATCACTGGCAGGTACTTCAGCGCCTCCTCTTCCCAGGTCGTGACGTGGGCGATGATGTCCCTGACCGACCAGGCGCGCGTGACGCCGGGCGCGGTAAGCTCCTCGTCGCTCAGCCCGGCGAACGACCCGGTGAAGTCGCGCCACTTCTCGTCGAGGCGCGCAAGCAGCCGCGTGCGGTCCATGAAGGCATTGTAAGGTGCCTTGCGGCAGCGCGCGGTACTGGAAGTTGCGAACGCGCTCCTCATGACGGCACCTCCAACGCTCTCTGCTAGCGCTGCACCCGGCCGCTGGCGTCGCCGCCGGCCAGGCGTTCGACTTCCGCTACCGAAACACGATTGAAATCGCCCGGAATGGTCTGCTTGATCGCGCTCGCCGCCACCGCGAAGCGCAGCGCCGACGCCGCGTCCCGGCCGGCGGCGAGGCTGTAGACGAGGCCCGCCGCGAAACTGTCCCCGCCGCCGATCCGATCGACCAGGCGCACGACGTAGCGCTGGGCCTGGTGGAACGCCCCGGTCGCGGCGTCGAACAGCACCGCGCTCCAGGCGTTGTCGCTTGCCGAAAGGCTCTCCCTGAGGGTGACCGCCACCTGCTTGACGCCGAACTCGCGCACCACCTGCCCGGCCGCGGCGCGGTAGGCCTCGGCGTCGAGGACGCCCGCCTTCACGTCGGCGCGGGCCACCTCGATGCCGAGCGACGCCTGGAGGTCCTCCTCGTTGGCGATGGCCACGTCCACGTACGGCATCAGCGCGCGCATGGTCCGCTGCGCGTCGGCCTTCGACCAGAGCTTGGCGCGGTAGTTGAGATCGAGGCTGACGCGCACGCCCGCCTTCGCGGCGGCCGCCAGCGCCTCGGCCGTGCACGCCGCCGGGCCGGGACCGAGGGCCGGCGTGATGCCGGTGACGTGGAACCAGGCCGCGCCGTCGAGTACCGCCTCCCACGGGATTGCCCCGGGCTGCAGCTCGCCGATCGCCGAGTGCGCGCGGTCGTATACCACCAGCGAGGGACGCTGGCTGGCGCCGGTCTCGGCGAAGTAGATGCCGAGCCGGCTCCCGCCCCGCAGCACCGGCTCGACCCGAACCCCCTCGGCGCGCAGCGCCCTGAGCGCCGCGTCGCCCACCGGGTTGGCGGGCAGGCGGGTGACGTAGTGGCTGTCGAGGCCGAAGTGCGCGAGGCTGACGGCGACGTTCGCCTCGCCGCCGCCGAAGGTGGCGTGCAGGAGCGGCGACTGGAACAGCCGCTCGAACCCGGGCGGGCTGAGCCGCAGCATGATCTCGCCGAAGCAGACGGTCTTGATCACTGCTACCTCCCCTGCCCGCGCGCGCGCCGCACGGCCTCGATGAAGTGCGCCGCGTTGGCCGCGATCCGGTCGAACTGCCCGGCCTTGATCGCAGCCCTGTCCACCAGGGCGGTGCCCACGCCGATGGCCGCCGCGCCGGCCGCGATCCACTCCCCCGCATTGTCGCGCGTCACCCCGCCGGTCGGCATCAGCCGGACGTGCGGCAGCGGGCCCCGCATGTCCTTGAAGAAGGCAGGACCCAGGACGGTCGCCGGGAAGACTTTCACGAGGTCGGCGCCCGCGTCCCAGGCGTCGAGGATCTCGGTCGGCGTGAAGCAGCCCGGCATCACGGCCACATCGTGCAGGCGCGCGACCTCGAGCACGGCGGGCCGGAACACCGGGCTCACGACGAAG
>DAOPQX010000049.1:0-12861 GCA_035348395.1 Vicinamibacterales bacterium
CTCGGGCTCGGGTTCCTGGTGGCCGACCTGCGGGCCATCGCCAATCACCTGCTGTACTGGAAGAGGCGCCCGGGCGCGCTCCTGCTCTGGCCCGCGGCCTACCCGCCCTTCTTCTCGCTGCAGCTCATCATCGGCGGCACGCTCGGCCTGCTGATTTCCTACAACCTGGTGTTCCGTGTCACCCCTGCCGAGGAGCTGTTCGGCGAGGGGATGATGTTCATCTACTACGCCTACGCGGTCCCGCTCGCGCATCGGGTCGAGCGCGGGTTCTACGGCGATGGCGTCTGGACGGACGCCGGGTTCCTGCCCTACCACCGCGTCGGGTCTATCACCTGGCGCGAGGAGCCCGAGCCGGTGCTGCTGCTGGCGGATCGCGAGCGGGCGCAGGCGCGCCGCCTTGTGGTGCCGGGCGAGCTGTACGGCGCCGTGCGGCGCCTCCTGCGCGACCTGATCGACAGCCGCACCATCCACTTCTCCCGCCCCGGCATCGACCTCGGGATCCGCGAAGAGAAGGACGACGCGTAGGGAAGCGAACAGCGTCGTGCTGGGGGTGCAGGTGGTGCCGAAGGTGCTGGAGGTGCTGGTGCCGAAGGTGCTGGAGGTGCTGGTGCCGAAGGTGCCGGAGGTGCTGGTGCCGAAGGTGCCGGAGGTGCTGGTGCCGAAGGTGCGGGAGGGGCTGGTGCCGAAGGTGCGGGAGGGCCTGCCGCGCCGTAGCCGCGCACCGCGCGGCGAAGGCGGGTGCTGGTGCTGGAGGTGCGCGGGAGGCTCCTACAGCGCCTCGCCAGCTCCCGCCCGCAACCGGAGCGGGTGGCGGGGCAGCCAGACACCTTTTGGCCGAGCCGGGCAGCCTCGCAAGCGGGAGTCATCAGGGAGTCCGGCCGGCTGATGCCGGCCGGCGACCTTCGCCCGCGCGTCGAGGTGCCCGGCCGGACAAAACGGTGTCGCTGCCCCGACAGGACCCGGATCCCGATCATGGTTGCGGGCCGGAGACGCCCTCTGGGCGACCACCCGCCTTCGCCTCCACGAGGCTTCGGCGGGTCGCCCCTACGGTGCCGCTCGGGAGCCGACGCAACCGCCCCGCGCTCGTTTCTTGCTATATTGGCAGATGGGTCTTCCCGAACACCGGCGTCCGGCAACCTTCGCGCCCGAGGTGTGTGCATGGCTCCCCGATCCACCTGGAAAGGCTTCCTGAAGGTCAGCCTCGTCAGCATCCCGATCAAGGTCTACCCGGCTGCCGAGTCGTCAGCGAGCCTCTCGTTCAACCAGCTCCACGGTGAGTGCCGCACCCGCATCCAGCAGAAGCGGTGGTGCCCGCACTGCAACCGCGAGGTGGCCAACAGCGAGCTGGTCAAGGGCTACGAGTTCGAGAAGGGGCGGTACGTCGTCCTCGAGGACGAGGACTTCGCCAAGGTGCGGACCGAGTCGACCCGCGTCATCAACCTGGTGCAGTTCTCCGGCGAGGAGTCCCTCGACCCGATGTACTACGACCGGGCCTACTACCTGGCCCCCGACGGCCCAATGGCGGCGGGCGCCTACGCGGTGATGCGCGAGGGCATGCGCGGGAAGATCGGCGTCGGGAAGGTGGCGCTGCTCGGGCGCGAGTACCTGGTCGCGGTGCGGCCGCACCAGGAGGGGCTGCTGATGTTCACCCTGCATCACGCCGGGGAGATGCGGACGCCGTCCCAGATCGAGGAGCTGCGGACGCTCCCCGACGTGAAGGCCGACGAGGTGGCCCTGGCCAAGCGGGTGATCGGCACCTTCGAGGGCGAACTCGACCTCTCCGATTTCAAGGACGAGTACAAGGAGGGGCTGCGCGAGGTCATCCAGGCGCGGATTGCCGGCGAGGAAGTGGCCACCCCGCCCGCGGTCGAGGCCCCAACCAACGTCGTCAACCTCATGGACGCGCTGCGGAAGAGCCTCGACGCCGTCAGCTCCTCGAAGAAGAAGCCGGCCAAGGCCGAGCTGCCGTCCCGCAAAGCACCTGCACGCGCGGAGGGAGGGAAGAGGAGGAAGGCGGGGTAGACGCCACCTACAGTGGCAGGAACCATCCCAGCAGCCCCGGGCCCTCGGCGACGGGGTCGCCAATCCAGGCGGGCGGCGTCAGCCACACGAACGCGAGAATCGCGATCACCCAGAGGTCGTACTGCCAGCTGGCCCGCTCGTCGGTCCAGAAGAACGCCCTCCAGAGAACCAGCGCGGGCAGGGGGAGCTTGCGCTCGGGCCTGCGGTGCGTCACCCGCCAGGTGAAGTAGATCCGGTCCGCGACGGTGACGATCGACAGGACGAGGATCACCCAGAGCACCGCGGCCATGCGGTTGGTGAAGGCGCCAATCATGAAGAGCACGATCCGCTCGGGCCGCTCCATGAACCCCACCTTGCACTTTTCGATGATCGACTCGGCCCGGGCGCGCGTGTAGCTCGTCATCACCGAGAACATCATCGCGAGCGCGGTGATGACGACGTAGTCGGCGCGGCCGAGCTTCGTGTAGAGGTAGATCAGGCCGATGAAGAGGGTGATGTCCGAGAAGCGGTCCATCACCGAGTCCCAGAAGGCCCCGAAGGCGGTCTCGCGGTTGCGCTCGCGGGCCACCTTGCCGTCGATGTAGTCGAAGATGTTGGCCGCCAGCATCACGAAGCCGGCCGTGCGGAAGAGCCCGAGCCCCAGCAGCCAGGCCGCCGTGATGTTCACCATCATCCCGACGAAGGTCAGGACGTTCGGCGAGATCCCGAGCGCGACGCACGCGGCGATGATGGCGCGCAGGGGAAACGAGCAGGCCTTGCCGATGATGCCCGTGAACGTCATGAGCGGCTTCCGGCTGCGTGGACGGACCCCGCACGGGCCCCAAAGGCGGCGCCTATAATTGTGTTGGGAACCGCGCCGGGAAAACGCGCCATCTTAGTCCATGCCCATCCAGGAACTCAAGAGCAGGATCGACCGGCTGCCCGAGCAGCCGGGGGTCTACCTGTTCGCCAACGCCCGGGGTGAGACGATCTACGTCGGCAAGGCGCGCTCGCTGCGCGACCGGGTGCGCAGCTACCTGGGGGCGAGGGGAACCAACGCCAAGACCGACGCCCTGCTCGACGAGGCCAGCGCGGTCGAGGTCATCGTCACCGACTCGGTGGTCGAGGCGCTGGCGCTCGAGAACAACCTCATCAAGCAGCGGATGCCCCGCTTCAACATCCTGCTGCGTGACGACAAGAACTACCCCTTCCTCCAGCTGACCGTCACCGAGGAGTACCCCCGGGTGCGGGTCGTGCGCGGCGTCGAGCGCGATGGGAACGTTTACGCGGGCCCCTTCATGCCCGCGAGCCTGGCGCGGCGGACGATGGGGCTGACGCACCGCCTTTTTGGCATCCGGTCGTGCAACGAGGAGCTGAACGGCCGGCGCCCCCGCCCGTGCCTCGAGTACGACATCAAGCGGTGCCTGGCCCCCTGCGTGGCCTCCATCTGCCCGCCCGAGCAGTACCGGCGGGCCGTGGAAGACGCCCAGCTGTTCCTCGAAGGGCGGACCGACGAGCTGGCCGCGCACCTCCGCGAGCGGATGACCCGTGCCGCGATGGAGGAGCGCTTCGAGCAGGCGGCGCAGCTGCGCGACGCGCTGCACACCGTCGAGACGCTGCGCGACCGGCAGCAGAAGATGGCCGGCGTCGAGCTGGGCGACCGCGACGTCTGGGGAGTGAAGCTCGGGACGGCCGGCGCCGCCATCCAGGTGTTCGAGGTCAGGCGGGGCCGCGTGGTCGAGCGCGTGACGCTCATTACCGAGGCTGACTCGGCAGGCACGCTGGCCGGAGCAGACGAGGCGCTTGCCGAGCTGCTCGAGGCGGCCATCCCGCAGTTCTACGAGGAGCGGGAGATTCCCCCCGAGATACACGTGCCGGCCGGGCTCGGAGAGGCCGAGGCGGCCGAGGCGTGGCTGAGCGGCCGGGCCGGGCGCCGCGTGCGCCTGGTGGTGCCGCAGCGGGGAGGCAAGCGGGCCCTGCTCGAGCTGGCGGCGCGCAACGCGTCGCTCGCCTACGAGTCGCGCTTCAACCACGAGCGGGCGGCGAACTACGACGGCCTCGACACGCTGCGCGTGGCCCTCAACCTGCCGTGCTTTCCGAGGCGGATCGAGTGCTTCGACATCTCCACCATCCAGGGCAGCGAGACGGTGGCCTCGATGGTGGTGTGCGAGGACGGCCGGATGCTGCGCTCGGCCTACCGCAAGTACCGCATCCGCGGCGAGGGCTCCCGGTTCCTCGACGACTTCGCCGCGATGGCGCAGGTGGTGCGGCGCCGCTACCGCTCGGTGCTCGAGAGCGGGACCGACGCTCCCGATCTCATCGTGATCGACGGCGGCAAGGGACAGCTGGGCGCGGCGTACGCCTCGCTCGAAGAGCTGGGGCTCTCGAACCTGGTGGCCGTTGGACTGGCGAAGAAGGAGGAACTGGTCTACACGCGCGACCGGGACGAGCCGCTGGCACTGCCGGCCGGCAGTGCCGCGCTCCGCCTGCTCCAGATGATCCGCGACGAGGCCCACCGCTTTGCCGTCGCGTTCCACCGCCAGTCGCGGCGGGCGCGCGACCTCACCTCGGAGCTCGACGCGATCCCCGGCATCGGCCCGCGCCGCCGGCGGGCGCTGCTCTCGGCGTTCGGCAGCCTGGCCGGCGTCCGGCGCGCCAGCCGCGAACAGCTCACGCCGGTGGTGGGAGCCCGCGCCGCCGACGCGGTGCTGGCGCACTTCGCCGGCCGCTGACACCAGCGCCGCCCGGGTCCGAATGTAGAATGCGGCACGTTGAACGGGTGGAAGGCCGGCCTGCCGTGGTAGCCTGATAAGTCCGGCAAGTGGCCGGGCCTCCAGGGCCGGACGCCGCGTACCCATCGTGGACTTCGATTTCGCCGCCATCTTCATCGCATTCGTGGCGCTGCTGCTGTCGTTGACGGTCCACGAGGCCGCCCACGCGTGGGCCGCCGACCGCCTGGGCGATCCGACGGCGCGCGCGCTCGGGCGGCTCTCGCTGAACCCGGCCGTGCACGTGGACCCCCTCGGGACGCTGGTGTTCCCCCTGGTTGCGATGGTGACCGGCGCGCCGCTGATCGGCTGGGCCAAGCCGGTGCCGATCGCCCCGTGGCGCTTCGATCGGCCGCGCCAGGCCAGCATGCTCGTGGCATTTGCCGGCCCCCTCAGCAACCTCGCGCTGGCGTTCGTGGCCGCCATCGCCCTGCGGATGCTGCCGCTCGAGGCCCTTTCCTCGCTCGGGCCGGCCGGCCAGGCGGCCGCGGCCGACAGCCGGATCCTGGCTCCCGTGGCGCGCCTGGCGTGGGGCGTGCTGTCGATCAACCTGCTCCTGGCGATCTTCAACCTGCTGCCGATCCCGCCGCTCGACGGCAGCAGCGTGCTGGCCGGCCTGCTGCCCGAGCGGGCGGCCGCCGGCCTCGATCGCCTTCGACCGTACGGCTTCCTGCTGCTCTACGCGCTGCTGCTCTCCGGGGGCTTCAGCCTGATCGTCAGCCCGCCGTACCTCCTCTTGCTGTCGTGGCTCACATGAAACCGCGCGTCGTGTCGGGCATGCGCCCGACGGGGAAACTTCACCTGGGGCACCTGGTCGGGGCGCTGCGCAACTGGGAGCGCCTGCAGGACCAGTACGACTGCTTCTACTTCGTCGCCGACTGGCACGCGCTGACCAGCGAGTACGCGGACCCCTCGGCGATCACGGCGAACGCCCTCGACAACGTCGCCGACTGGCTGGCCGCCGGGCTCGACCCGGCGCGCTCGACGCTGTTCGTCCAGTCGCTGGTGCCCGAGCACGCCGAGCTGCACCTGCTGCTGTCGATGACGACGCCGATCCCGTGGCTCGAGCGGGTGCCGACCTACAAGGAGCAGCGCGAGCAGCTGAGCGACAAGGATCTCTCCACGATCGGCTTCCTCGGCTACCCGCTGCTGCAGACGGCCGACGTCGCGATCTACGACGCCGAGTTCGTGCCGGTGGGGGAGGACCAGGTGCCGCACCTGGAGCTGTCGCGCGAAGTCGTGCGACGGTACAACAACTTCTACGGCGAGCGGCTCGGCGTGAAGGATGGCGAGCCGATCATCAAGCCCGTCCTCCGGGAGCCGCAGCCGCTGCTGACCACGGTGCCGCGCCTGCCGGGGCTCGACAACCGGAAGATGAGCAAGAGCTACGGCAACGCCATCGACCTCTCCGACACCGCCGAGGACGTGCGGAAGAAAGTGATGTCGATGTACACCGACCCGAAGCGGGTGCGGGCCGACATCCCGGGCACCGTCGAGGGCAACCCGGTGTTCATCTACCACGATGCCTTCAACTCGAACCTCGAGGAGGTGGAGGACCTGAAGGCCCGCTACCGCCTGGGCACGGTGGGCGACGTGGAGGTGAAGAAGAAGCTGATCGCGGCGGTGAACGGCGTGCTCGAGCCGATGCGCCAGCGCCGCGCCGAGGTGCTCGCCCGCCCCGGCTACGTGCGCGAGGTGCTGTTCGAGGGCTCGCGCCGCGCCCGGGCACTCGCGCAGGAGACGATGGCGCGCGTGCGGGAAGCGATGAAGATCACGTACTGAACACGCTCTTTGTGACCTTTGTGGTTCATTTCTCCGGGGTTTGATGGACACGCAGGCCGAGATCTTCGAGTCGTCGACCGACAGCTACGCGGTGAAGCTCGACAACTTCGAGGGACCGCTCGATCTGCTCATCCACCTGATCAAGCGGAACGAGCTGAACGTCTACGACATCCCGATCGCGCTGATCACCGGGCAGTACCTCGAGTACCTCGAGCTGATGCGCGAGCTGAACCTCGACGTCGCCGGCGAGTTCCTGGTGATGGCCGCGACGCTCATCCACATCAAGTCGCGGATGCTGCTGCCGCGGCCCGACCCCGCGCAGGAAGACCCCGAGGAGGACCCGCGCGAGGCGCTCGTGCGGCGCCTGCTCGAGCACCAGCGCTACAAGCAGGCGGCCGAGCTGCTCCACGAGCGCGAGACGCTGCGGGAGGCACAGTGGCAGCGCCCCGACGGCCGCGTCGCGCCGATTGCCGGCGAGGAGTACGAGCCCGAGCTGGAGGTCGATCTCTTCAGCCTCATTGCCGCCTTCAAGTCGGTGCTCGAGCGCGCCAAGCACCGGCCGAAGGTCGTGCTCCCAATCGAGCAGGTCTCCATCGAAGCGCGCATCGAGCAGTTGCTGGCGCGCCTCACCGGCAGCAAGGCCTGCGGCTTCGAGGACCTCTTCGACGACGTGAGCGCCAAGGGCGACCTGATCGTGACCTTCCTCGCGCTGCTGGAGATGATCCGGCTGAAGCTGGTGCGGGTGTTCCAGGCCGGGCCCTTTGGCGCGATCCGGATTTACAGGCAGGTGGCGTAGTGGACAGCGAAGAGAAAGAAGGACAGGCGCCCCCGCCTGAAGTGGCACAGGCGTCCCCGCCTGTGGTGGATGAAGCTGCTGAAGTAGCACAGGCGTCCTCGCCTGTGGCGGATGAAGCCGGTGAAGTAGCACAGGCGTCCTCGCCTGTGGCGGATGAAGCCGGTGAAGTGGAACAAGCCTCTCCGCCTGTGGGCCAGCCCTCCGCCGAGCTGAAGGCCATCATCGAGGCCCTGATCTACGCCTCGCCCGACCCGCTCACGCCGAAGACGCTCTTCAAGGTGCTCGAGTCCGAGCCGCGCGAGGACGTGCAGGCCTCGCTCGACGAACTGCTGCGCGACTACGCCGACGGCCGGGGAGGGCTGCAGCTGGTGGAGGTCGCCGGCGGCTACCAGATCGTCACGCGTCCCGAGCTGTCGGAGTGGGTGCGCCGGCTGTTCCACGAGCGCAAGACGCAGAAGCTCTCGCTCGCCGCGCTCGAGACGCTTGCCGTCATCGCCTACAAGCAGCCGATCACCGCCCCCGAGCTGACCGACATCCGCGGCGTCAACGCCTCCGGCGTCATCGCCACGCTGCTCGAGCGCCGGCTGATCAAGATTGCCGGGCGCAAGCAGGTGGTCGGGCGGCCGTTCCTCTACGCCACCACGCGCGAGTTCCTGATCCGCTTCGGCCTGCGCGACCTCGACGACCTGCCGAAGATCGAGGACATGGCCGAGGTCCTGGGATTCGAGGCGCCGATCGGGCTCGCCGAAGCCGGCCCGTCGGAAACGCTGCTGCCGCTCGACGGGGAGGCCGATCCCGACCGCACGCTCGACGTGCCGCCGCCGGAGGAGCCGGTTCACTGAAGCGGCTCAGGACTCAGGGCTCATGGCTCACGGCCGCCTTCAAAAGATCCTCTCCTCCGCCGGCGTCGCGTCGCGGCGGGCGGCCGAGCGCCTCATGGCCGAGGGCCGCGTCTCGGTCAACGGCGAGGTCGTGCGCGAGCTGGGAACCAAGGCCGACCCCGAGGCCGACGACATCCGCGTGGACGGGCGGCCAATCGGCCGCGCCAGCCGGCGCCTGTACCTGCTCCTCAACAAGCCCCGCGGCTACGTCACCACACGATCCGATCCCGAGGGGCGGCCGACGGTGCTCGACCTGCTCCCCGGCGTCCGCGAGTACGTGTTCCCCGTCGGACGCCTCGACTACGATTCGGAGGGGCTGCTGCTCCTCACCAATGACGGCGAGCTGGCCGCGCGCCTGACGCACCCGAGCCACGAGGTGCCCCGCGAGTACCACGCGCGCGTGCGCGGCGTTCCCGATCCCCACGCCCTCGACCGCCTTGCCGGCGGTGTCACGCTCGACGGGCGCCGCACCGCGCCGGCCCGGGCCGTGCTCCTCGAGCGCGGCCTCGGCCAGGCCGGCGACCAGGCCCTCGTCTCGCTCACGCTCCACGAGGGGCGCACCCGCCAGGTCCGCCGCATGCTCGAGGCGGTGGGGCACCCGGTCGTGCGGCTGCGCCGCGTCCGCATCGGCCCGATTGCCGATCCCCTCATTCCGCTCGGTCGATACCGCCATCTTCTCCCGGAGGAGGTGGACGCGCTGCGGCGCGCCGCCGCCTCCACCGCCCGGCCGCGGCGCGGCGAGGGTTAGAATTCCTTTTGTGCCGAGATCGGCCCTCGCGATTGCCGCAATCGTCCTGTCGGTGGTTTCCACCGGCAAGGGTTTCGCCGCGCAGGAGGCAGAGAGCCTGGCCGTGCCGGGCGGCGTCGCCTCGTTCGCGGGGGCGCTGAAGGTCAGCGAAGATCTGCCGCGGGCCCGCCTCATGCTCGCGGCCATCCGAATTCTCTGGGAGGCTCCCGAGGGGTCCGATCCGAACGCCAACCGCCGTCGTGCGGCGCTCCTCTCGTACCTCCAGGCCGTCGACCAGGAGGCGCCGTCCCGGACGGCAGGCGACGGCGGCGAGGTGCCTGGCCTGCTGCCGGCCGCCGCGTGGTCGTCCGTGCTCCGCGAGATCGGAGCCACGGGCGGTTCGACCTTCACGGCAATCCTGCGGAGCCGGCGCGCCGCCCTGCTGTACCACGGCCTTGCCAGCCTCGACGCCGCCACGCGCGACGGCCTCGCGCGCCGCCCCAGGCTGCTCGCGGCCATCTCGCGCGACAACCGGGTCGCCCTCTTCGCCACCTTCGGCCGCAGCTTCCGCCTGCGCACCGGCCATATCGACCCGCCGGGAGGGGCGGAGGCGGCTCCGCTCTGGGAAGCGCTGGCGGGCGAGAGGCTCGACGAGCCCGACGCGTTCATCACCCGCGCGCTCGACCTCCACGGCGGCCGCTTCGCCCTCCTGTACGACGCCGTGGCGCACCTCGACGCGCCGGCACGCCGCTTCGCGCTCGGCCTCCGCTTTGGCCCCTCCCGCAGGCTCGAGCGGTTCAAGGCGTTCTACGACGCGTCGGCCGCCGCCCTTCGCAGCTGGGAACCGCAGCGCCGGCCCTTCGAACGAGTGCCCTACGACGCCGTGCACCTGCTCCTGTCCACCCGCTTCGAATCCGACGGGCAGCTCTCGGGACCTGCCTGGCCGCCGCTCTGGCGGGCCGTCTTCGACCCGGTAATCGATCCCGGCACCGCGCTGGCGAGCCTCGGCAACGAGGACCTGTGCGACGCGGCGAAGATGGTCGAAATGGTGAGCGTCGCCGACCCGGTGGAACGGCAGCGCCGCGCGCAGGCCTGGCTGTTCGGCCAACGCGTCTTCCGCCGGCCCCCGCGGCAGTCGGCCCGCGACCTCCTGCCCGTGCTGAAGGCGATTGTTCGCTACCCGAGCCTCTTCGCGGTGCTCGATCGCATGGGCATCGAGGCGCTGCCGACCTACACGGCCGCCCTGCAGGCCGCAGACCGCCTCGGCGCCGCGGACCGCCGTTTGTGGCTCTTCCAGGCGGCGCTCGCCATCCTCGAGCGAAGCCGCATGGCGCGCGCGATCGACGCGGCGGCCGCCGACAGGCTCGTGCAGGCGCTTTCGGCCGCAGCGTCGGCGGACGGCGAGCGGTACGGCGCGGCGGTTCTGCGGTGGATCGACGGCGGCCTGCTGGCAGCCGCGGGCCGCCCGTTGTTGTCGCCGCACCTGGATGCCTCCGACCGGCCAGTCGAGACGCGCCTGCTGGCGGCCATGGCGGGCTCGGTCGACTCGCCGGCGAACCGGCAGCTGCTGTCGCTCCCGCCCGTTGAATGGGAGGGCCTGGCGTACCGGCTCGACCCCGGCGCCTCGATGCTGCGGCGCGCCGTAGAAGTGCGGGCCCGGCAGGGAGGGCGCTCGCTCGACGCGGTGCTGGCATTGTCGCGCCTGGCTGACTCGCTGGCGGCTGCCGCGTCGACAGAAGAGGCCGTCGAGGTGGCCAGCCGGTTGCCGGCTGTCGTGGAAGGCTTGCAGGAGCAGGCCGGCCCGGGCCGGCGCCGCCTCGCCGTGGCAGGCGGCGAGCCCGCGATCGGCAGGCTGGTCGCGCGCGTGACGGAAGGCGCCAGGCAGCTGAAGCCGCGGGATGCAAAGGCGGCGGAAGCCCTCGCGCGGCCGTTGGCCGAGGCGGTGGACTCGCTGCTCGCGGAAGTGCTCGGCGCCATCGTCTACGCCGCGCACCTGGGCGAACCCGACGGGCCGGCACTGCTGGCCGGCGATCCGTCCGCGGTACACGATTTCCGCTTCTTCCCGCCGGCCATGGAGCTTGGCCGGCGTCCGGCCTGGCACCTCCCGGTCGAGGTTCGCGACCGCGAAATGGCCTGGGGCGTGAGCGGGTCGCTCGTCAACCTCGACTCGGCACTCGGCCGTCTCTCGCTGAAGCGGCCGTTCAGCGAAACGCTGCCGCTTCCGCCGGCCTTGTCGGACCAGGATCGCCGGACACTCATCGAGAACGCCGTGCTGTCGGTGCCCCAGGATTTCACCGAAGCCGGGCGCGAGAGGCTGCTGGCGGCCGTCGAGCGGGGGAGGGCGCGCGTGGAGGCGCTCGGCCCTGCGACGGACGAGATCGAACGCTTGGCAGCCGACGTCGATCTGGACGAGTGGCGCGCGGAAGCGCTCGCCTGGACCATCGCCAACGAACCATCGCGGCGGCTCGACTTCCTCTCGCTCGGCGAACTGGCCCGGGCGGGAGGGCTTGATCCGCGGGGCGACGCGTCGCTGGACGCGTGGGGGACGTCCGAGTATGCCCGCGACGGCGCGCTCGTGAACCGCTACCCGCCGCGCCTGGACTTGACGATCATGGCGGGGAGACGGGGCGTTCGGGCGACGGCCTCGTTGGTGCCCGACCTCGCCATCGGGCTCGCCGAGTCGTCCAAGCGGCTGGGCCTGCCGGCCGCCCTGACGCCGGGGCTCCTCCTCGTCGCGACCCAGCGGTTCATCGAGACCGTCCAGGTCGTCCACGCGGACGACTGGTTGACGATGGTGACGCACGCCAGGCGGGTGGCGCGCGAAGGAGTGGATGATTACGTTGCCCTGCTGACGGTGTCCGGCCCCCTCGTCACGGAGGATTGACCTTGGGATCGAGCCCGCACCCTCTCGCGGCGGCGCTGTGTGCCGCCGTCCTCATCGCCGTTGCCGCGCCGCTGGCGCAAGCGCCCGCGCCGGCGGTCGTGTTCGTCTTTCCCGCCGACGGAGACTACGTGAGCGGCCCGGTGACGCTGAAAGCCGAGCTGCGGCCGCACGACCAGGCGATCAAAAGCCTCAGCTTGTTCGCGGATGGCAAGCTGGTCTGCGCGCTCGAGCGGCCGCCGTTCGAGTGCGACTGGGACGCGGGCCGCAGGGTCTCCGAGCACGCCCTGCGCGCCGTAGCCGTCCTCCCCGACGGGCGGCGCCTCGCCCGCGGAGTTCGCACCCGGGGCGTGCCGTACGCCGAGGCCGTGGACGTGGACGTGGTGCACATCACGGCCAGCGTGACCGACGGCGACGGCCGCTTCGTAAAGGGACTGGCTCGCCAGCGGTTCAAGGTCTTCGAGGACAACGCCGCGCAGAACGTGACCTACTTCGCCGCCGAGAACGTCCCGCTCGAGATCATCGTGGCCGTGGACGTGAGCGGCAGCATGGCCGACGCGATGCCGCAGCTGAAGGCCGCGACCAAGAAGTTCCTCTCGGCGCTGCGGCCGGCCGACCGCGTGACCCTGATCGGGTTCAACGACAACGTGTTCACGCTGGCGCGGCCAGGCGTCGATCTGGCCGCACGCCTGCGCGCCGTGGATCGCCTTGCGCCGTGGGGCGGCACCGCGCTCTACGACGTCATCGTCCAGGCGGTGGACCAGTTGGGGCGGCACGCGGGACGGCGGGTGCTGGTGGTGTTCACCGACGGCGAAGACCTGAACAGCCACGTGGCGGTGGAGGTGGCCGAGGGGCGCCTCGAGGCCAGCGACGTGGTGCTGTATCCGATTGGCCAGGGGCGGGCGGTGGAGGGCGCCAAGTCGCTGAAGGCGATCCTGGAGCGGCTCGCGCAGAAGACCGGCGGGCGGGCGTTCTTCGAGGAGGCCGACCGGCTCGAGGCGGTGTTCGGCAACATCCTCGAGGAG
>DAOPQX010000049.1:12961-15000 GCA_035348395.1 Vicinamibacterales bacterium
CGGCCGGTGCCCGGCCTGCAGCCCGCCGATTTTCGGGTCCTGGTGGACGGCCGGCCCCGCCAGGTCCTGACCGCGGAGTTCCTCTCGTCAGCGGCCTCGCCTGCGGCCGCAGCTGACGCGGAGCGCGGCGCGGACCGCGGCGAGCTCGACGCCGTGTTCGAGAGCGTCTACGTCGGCAACCACCGCGCGGGCGGCCAGCGAGCCACGCCGTCGCGGACCGTGATGATTGCGATCGACCAAAGTGGCTTCTCGCTCGGGGCCGGCCGCAACGCGGCCACGACGGCGCGCGGCCTGCTCGACCTGCTTCACCCCAACGATCGGGTGGGGCTCGCCGTGTTCCCCCAGCCGGGAGTCTTCGTCCGGCCAACCCGGGATCACCAGCGCGTGCGCCTGGCGCTCGGCCAGGTCACCGGCGCGCCCGACCCGTTTCCGCGCAGCGAGATCAGCCTGAACGTCGCCGATGCGCTGGCCTGGACGAGCGGCGACACGATGTCGCGCGACCTGGTCGTGCAGAAGTACTGCTCGCACACGGCAGCAATGACCTGCCAGCCGGAGCTCGACCGGGCGGCCAGCCAGATCATCAGCTACGCCCAGCGACAGAGCCTGACCACGCTGCAGGGGCTGGGCGACGTGATCAACGCCGCGACCGCTGACGGCGACCCGGTGGCGGTGGTCCTGGTGAGCAGCGGCGTGTACGCCAGCGGGCGAGCCACGCAGCTGGGCGTGGACGGCGAGGCGCGGACGCTCGCGCGAATCGCCGCGTCGTCGCGCGCGATGCTGTACGCGATGTACGTCGAGACGGGGTTCCTCGACCGCGACTCGATGGAGCGGGCGCGCACGGCGGGCTTCTCCAGCGAGGACGGCGACATGCGGCTCGAGGGGTTGCGGCATCTCGCGGGACTCTCCGGCGGCACGGTCACGCGCGTCGTCTCGGGGAGCGACGAAGGTTTCCGGCGCGTCTCCCTCGAGCTGTCCGCCTACTATCTCCTCGGCGTGGAGGGCATGCCGGGCGACCGGGACGGGAATCGCCACCGCCTCGAGGTGAGCGTGGCGCGGCCGGGGCTGACCGTCCGCAGCCGGGACGAGCTGTACCTGGCCCCGCCGAGGAAGACCACAGCGGAGCAGAGCGTCGTCGAGGCGCTCGACGCTCCCGGCCTCGTCGGCGACCTGCCGATCCGCCTGTCGACGCAGATGATGCGCGAGCCGGGCACCGACAAGGTGCGGATGGTGATCAGCGCGGCCGTCGGGCGCGAGGTGGGGCGGCCGGCGCCGGTGCGCGTCGGGTACGTTCTGAGGGGAGCCGGCTCGAAGGGAACGGCGGCAGGCAGCGGGGTCCAGGCGCGAGAGTTGCCAGTCGTTGGAGATGGTCCCGATGCGTCGTGGTCGTTCATCGAGACCGCGCAACTGACCCCCGGGCGCTACCTGCTCCGGCTGGCGGCGATTGACGAGGAGGGGAGGCTGGGAAGCGTGCAGCAGGTCGTCGACGCGATGCTGGTCGGAGGCGATGGAGGCACCTTCAGCGATCTGCTGCTCGTGGATCCTGCGCGCACGGTCAAGGGGACGTTCACGCCGGCCGCCGACGGGCGCATGACGGCCGACTCGCTCGAAGCGTTCCTCGAGATCTATCCCGGGAGGGGCGCAAGCGTGCGCTCGGTCGCCTTCGAGGTGGACGATGCCCCGGGCGGAGCGCCGCTCATCACGCGATCCGTCGTGCCCGAGCGGAGGGAGGACGGCCGGCTGGTTGCGGGAATCAACTTCGAGCTGCGCTCGTTGCCGCCCGGCGTCTACGCCCTCGACGCGCGAATCCTGGACGGAGAACGTGTTCTCGGGCGGGTGAGCCGTCCCTTCCTTCTGGAGCGCCGTTCGGTGGGGAGCGCCGGGGCGCCTCGCGCCGCGCTGGCGTTTGCCGCAACCGGAGGGCTCGTCCGCGCGTTCTCAGGGCGGGAAGCGCTCCGCCCCGACGCGCTTGGCTACTTCCTGAACCGCATGTCGGCATCCGAGGTCGCGGCAACCGGAACGGAGGTGGCGGAGGCAGCAGA
>DAOPQX010000050.1:0-11232 GCA_035348395.1 Vicinamibacterales bacterium
CACCGTCCCATGAGGAGGCCCTCGGGAACCTGCAATACGGCATCACTTCCCGAAAGGGGATCACCCTCCTCCTCGGCGAGGCGGGGACGGGGAAGACGACGCTGCTGCGCAAGGCGCTCACGCTGCGGGTGCACGGGGAACCGGGCGCCGAGGGCGGGGATGGATGGGTCTACCTGAACAACCCCACCCTCACGCGGCAGGAGTTCCTCGAGGCGCTGGCCGAGGGGTTTCGCCTCGGCCCTTGGGCGGCAGCTTCGAAGGTGCGCCTGCTGCGCGCGCTGCACGAGTCGCTTGCCGATCGGCACAGGCGGGGGCTGGCCAGCGCCCTGATCGTGGACGAGGCGCAGAGCCTTCCGCACGAACTGCTCGAGGAGCTGCGGCTGCTGGTGAACATCGAGTCGGACACCGAGAAGCTGCTGCCGCTGGTGCTCGCCGGGCAGCCCGAGCTGGCCGACCGCCTCAACGAGCGCGGCCTGCGGCAATTGAAGCAGCGCGTCGCGCTCCGCTGCCGGCTGCGCGCCTTCA
The DNA here is from genome assembly GCA_035348395.1 of Vicinamibacterales bacterium. Lineage (GTDB taxonomy): Bacteria > Acidobacteriota > Vicinamibacteria > Vicinamibacterales > Fen-181 > JARKSS01. Next base: position 526 of record DAOPQX010000050.1, read on the forward strand.
CGCTGCGCGAGACGGCGCTCTACATCGCGACCCGTATCCGCCTCGCGGGAGGAGACGCCGGCCTCGTCTTCACGCGCGACGCCGTCATCGCCGTCCACGAGGCGGCCGAGGGCATTCCGCGCACCATCAGCGTCATCTGCGACAACGCGCTGCTCAACGGCTTCGCCGCCGACAGGCGGCCGGTCGACGCCGACATCGTCCGGGAAGTCTGCTCCGACTTCGACGTCGGGGCCGATGCGGAACCTCGTCCCCTCGCCCCTCGCCGCCTGGCCTTCCCGCCCCGCGCCCACATCGCGCGCGAAGCCTGATCCGGCGAACCGGCCCGGCCGCTTCAGGCGCCCGGCCCCGGGGCCGCCAACCACCCGGCCGCCTCGGCCTTCCGTTTCCGCCTCGAGGCGACGGACCATCTTGTCATCCAGAACGCGAGTGCGGACTCCTTCCGAGGGGCCCTCCGTGCGTCCTAAGACCGTCGGGACTCAGGTCACCCCAAAAACGGGAGGCGCGTCTCATCACCGCACCGACCCTCGCATGCTGAAATTTCCTGTCGCTTTGTCATTGGAGCCACTGCCGTGAAGACGCACCTGATCGTTGCCTTGTCGCTGTCGCTGCTCTCAACGGCCCCGGCTGCCGCGCAAGCCCCGGCGACCCCCCCTGGTCCCGAATCGACCCCGACCACCTCGGGTGCGGACCTGGCGGAGACGGCGGAGAAAGCGGCGGCGGGCCGCGACTACCGGATCGGCTCCGACGACGAGTTGACGGTCAACGTCATGCAGGCTCCCGAGCTCAATCGGACGACGCGGGTCACCGAGGAGGGGCTGATCTCGCTGCCGCTGGTCGGTTCAGTGCAGGCCGGCGGTCTCACCTCGGTGGAGCTGGAGGCAGCGATTGAAGAGGCCCTCGCCCGGCGCTACATCAAGGACCCGGAGGTCACCGTCCTCGTCACCGAGGTTCGGAGCCGACCGGTCTCGGTCGGCGGCGCCGTGAACCGTCCGGGCATCCAGCAGGCGCGCGGGACGACACGCCTGCTCGACGTGATCTCGCTGGCCGGCGGCCTTCGCAACGACGCGGGCGACACCGTGGTCGTCGCCCGCAAGACCGGCGATGGCCGGGCCGAACCGATCGAGATCCCGCTGAAGCCCCTGCTCGAGTCGCGCGACCCCGAGCTGAACGTGACGATTCACGCGGGCGACACCGTCACGGTCAGGACGGCGGAAACGGTGTACGTCGTCGGCGCGGTGAAGAAGCCCGGTGCGTTCGCGATGCGGGGCAACGAGCGCCTCACGGTCCTGCAGGCGCTGGCGCTCGGCGAGGGACTGGTGCCGACCGCTGCGCAGAAGGACGCGCTGGTGGTGCGCACGGGGCCCGACGGCGGGCGGCAGGAGATCCCCGTCGACCTCGCGGCGGTGCTGCGGGGAAAGCGCCCCGACGTGCCGCTCGAGGCGCAGGACGTCCTTTTCGTTCCGACGAGCGGCGGCAAGGTCGCGGCGCGCGCGGCGCTCGACGCGTTCATCCGCGTGATCTCGTGGCGGCCGTTCTAGGCTCCCGGGTGGACGCGCGGCCAACAGGCAGCGGTGAAATTCACATGAGTCGAATAGCAGACGTGTTGAAGAAGGCGGGGGACGGCCAGGCCGGGGCCAGCCACGCGGAGGGCTCTCCCGAGGCTGCGGCCGACGGGGCCGGCTGTCCGGGCAACTCCGTGCCGTGGGAACTCGAGGACGGCCGGAGCACACCCCGCGTGCGGCGCGATGCCAGTGGAGAGCAAGGGTTGGTCCGCCGGGCCGAGGGGTACGTATCGCCGATTCCGAGAGCCGGCGGCGTCCTCGGGCGCAACCCGATGCCGCCGCCCTCCGTTCCCCCGCTGCGCCAGTACCTCGACGTCCTGAGACGGCGCTGGCGGACGGCGCTGCTCATCCTCCTGGTGGTGGTCGGGGGCGTCGGCGCGGGCGCGGCGCTGCAGGAGCCGGTCTACCGCGCGAGCGGGCTGCTCGAGATCCGGCGCGAGAGCACGTCGGCCGTGCCGGTGGACACTCTGTTCAGCACCGAGCGGGTGACGAGCGACGATCTCGAAACGCAGTACGGGATCCTCAAGAGCGCGACGCTCGCGCAGCGCGTGATCGAGCAGTTGGGCCGCGACGGCGTGGGCCGCAGGACCGAGGCGTCGGCGGCGTCGCAGGTGGGGGGGTTCCGCAAGTCGCTGGTGGTCAACCCGCTGCGGGGAAGCCGCCTGGTCGAAGTGGCGTACCTCTCGGGCGACCCGCAGCTGGCGGCCCGCACGGTGAACTCGGTCTTCGACAACTACCTGCAGCTGCGGATGGAAGAGGCGCAGCGCACCGCGCAGTGGCTCGAGAACCAGCTGCGCGACGCGCAGGAGCGTCTCGAGGAATCCGACCGCCGCCTGCAGGCCTACATCCGCCAGCACGGGCTCCAGGTCATCGAGACCGGCAAGGGCGAGGCGGCCGAGCTGGCGAACGAACGGCTGCAGGCGTTGCACGAGGCTTTGGCCACCGCCCAGGCCGAGCGGATGGATCGCCAGTCGGCCGGAGAAGCGGCGCGGCGCGCCGGCGCGCGTGGCGGCCTCGACAGCCCGGTGGCGCAGAACCTGACGATGCGCCTGGCCGACCTGCGGCGCGAGCACGCGAAGCTGTCGTCGGCGTTCCACGAGGAGTACCCGTCGGTGAAGGCGCTCAACCAGCAGATCGCCGAGCTGGAGCGCGCGCTCGCCGAGGAGAGCCGATCGGTCGTGGCCCGCACCGAGCGCGAGTACCAGGCGGCGCTGCGCAAGGAGGCGCTGCTGCGCCGGGCGCTCGAGGAGCAGAACGCCGCGGTACAGGACCTGGGCCGCCGTTCGGCGGGAAGCGCGGGATACGAGGCGCTCAGGCGCGAGCTGGTCACCAACCAGGAGCAGTTCGCGATTCTCAACCAGAAGCTGAAGGAGATCAGCGTCTCGGCGGCGCTCAAGGCGCAGAGCGTCGGCGTGGTGGACCGGGCCCGGCCCCCGTCACGCCCCTCGGGCACGCCGCTGCCGGTGACGCTCGCACTGGCGCTGGTCGTCGGGGTGGTCGTCGCCGCCGGAGGCGCCCTGTTGCGCGACCACTTCGACACGAGCGTCCGCACCGCGGCCGACGTCGAGGCGTTCCTCGGCGTCCCGGCGCTCGGCGCCATCCCCGCGGTCCGGGTCGATCCGCTGCCACCCGGCGCCGCGGACCTGCGGTCGTGGCGCCGGATCGACGACCGCCCCGGGCCGCAGACGCCGCTCGCCGAGGCGTTCGCCACGCTTCGGAACGCGGTGCTCCTGCACGACGGCGCCGCCGACTCGCGCGTGCTGCTCATCACCAGCGCCCAGTCGGAAGAAGGGAAGACCACCGTCTCGGTCAACCTGGCGCTCTCGCTGGCCCGGCTCGAGTACCGCGTCCTGCTGGTGGACGCGAACATGCGCTTCCCGTGCATCCGGCGCGCGCTCGGCCTGCCGGACGGCCCCGGCCTGGTGGACTACCTCGACGCGCGCGTTGACTGGCGCGCCGCGGTGCAGGCCGGCGTGCAGCCGAACCTCGACGTCCTCGGCGGCGGCGAGCCGGAGAAGAGCCCGGCAGACCTGCTCTCGCGTCCGCTGATGGGCAGTCTGCTCGACACGGCCGCCCGCGAGTACGACTTCGTCGTCATCGACTCGCCGGCCGTGCTCACGCACCCGGCCGACGTCCACTCGCTCGCGGCCGTCGCGGACAACGTGCTGTTCACGGTGCGTCACGGATGGACGCCGCGCGAGGTGGTGGCGCTTGCTCTCTCGCGCCTCGACCGGGTGAGCGGCGTCGTGCTGAACCGGTCGGTGAGCCCCGAGTTCGGGCCGCGGCCGGAGGAACGTCAGCGCCGGATCTCGGCGCTGGCATCCTGATCCCGGCGCGGCGACTTGCGCCGCGCTCGCTTCACGGAGGAGACATCGGATGTGGTCCTGGCTGTCTGGTGGCTGGTCCCGTTTGCCGATCCTGCGAACGTGGGTCGGCGGCGGGTCGGGCGGCTCGCTTCCACGCCCCGAGCCGCACGCGGCGGGCGTCGAGGTTCCCGACACGGACGAGGCAATCAAGCGGATTGCGATCGAGTTCGAGCGGGCCCGCCGTTACGAGCGAAGCGTGACCGTCGCCGTCTTCTCGATCGAAGCTCCGTCGCCGGACGCTCCGGGCGCCTCGCGGCCGGAGCCAGCCGGCCACGCCAGCGCGGCCAAGCACCTGTGCCCGGTCGTGCGCGAGGCCATGCGGGAAACCGATCTCGTGGTCTGCGACCCGGCGACGCGGCGCTGCGTGGTGGTGATGCCCGAGATCGGGCCCGAGGAAGGGCACCGCGCGGTTGCCCGGATGCGCGATTTGTGCGCGTCGCGGCTCGAGTGCCCGGTGCGAGGCGATCTCGCGGTGTTTCCCCGCGACGGCTGGGTGTTTCCCGACCTGGTGGAGGTCGCCGAGAAGCAGGCGCAACAGGCGGCCGGGATGACGTTGGTCACGCACGAACCCCTGCGGAGCTGATGGCGGTGTCGAACGAGCGGGCTGACGCGCCCGCGGCCCGGAATCGCGCCGGGACGGAGGAACGCGTATGACGATGTCTGTGCACGCCCCCGGCTGGAGAACCGGGTCGCTGCGCCACTCGGAAGTGCTGGCGCCGGCGCGGCCCGCGCCAAGCCCGATGTACGAGCGCGTCAAGCGGGCGATCGACCTGGTGGTCTGCCTCGCGGTCCTGCCGGCCATCCTGGTGGTTCTCGCGCTGTGCGTGGTTGCCATCAAGATCGAGTCGCCTGGGAAGGCGTTCTTCGTCCAGATGCGCACCGGGCGCGGCGGCCGGCGCTTCCGGATGTACAAGCTGCGGACGATGGTGCCAAACGCGGCCGAGTTGAAGGCCAAGTACCTGCACCTGAACGAGCTGACCTGGCCCGATTTCAAGATCACCAACGACCCGCGGATGACGCGCGTGGGGCGGATCCTGCGGAAGACGAGCCTCGACGAACTGCCGCAGATCTTCAACGTGATCCTCGGAGACATGACGCTCGTTGGCCCCCGGCCGACCTCGTTCGGCGCCGAGACCTATCGCCTGTGGCACACCGCGCGCCTCGAGGTGAAGCCGGGGCTCACGGGCCTCTGGCAGGTGTCGGGCCGTGCGAGCCTCGACTTCGACGACCGCCTGCGGCTCGACATCGCTTACATCCGCAACCGCAGCCTAGCGCTCGACCTGCGGATCCTGGTGCAGACCTTCACGGCCGTCCTGTCCGGACGCGGAGCCAATTGAGATGACCGGCCTGGCCGTCTGGATCTTCTGGATTTCGGTGGCGTGCCTCCTCTACGTGTATGCGGGCTTCCCGCTGCTGGTGGCGGTTGTCGGCTGGCTCCGGCGCCGGAAGGTGCGGACAGCACCGGTGACGCCGCGCGTCAGCTTGATCATCGCCGCCTACAACGAGGAGGCCGTGATCGGCGAGCGCCTCGAGAACGCGCTCGCGCTCGACTACCCGCCGGAGCGCCTCCAGATCCTGGTCGCCGCCGACGGCTGCACCGACGCAACCGAGGCCATCGCGGGGTGCTACGCCGACCGCGGCGTCGAGGTGCTGTCGCTGCCGCGCCAGGGGAAGATCCGCGCCCTCAACGAGGCGGCCGCGCGAGCCACCGGGGAGATCCTCGTCTTCTCCGACGCGAACATCATGTGCCACCCCGGGGCGCTCAAAGCCCTCACGCGCAACTTCGCCGATCCCGAGGTCGGCGGCGTGGCGGGATGCACCGGGTACAAGCTCGAGGAGGCCAGCGAGTCGAGCGGCCAGGGCGAGCGTCTGTACTGGGATTACGACACCTGGCTCAAGCGCCTCGAGAGTGCCACCGGCAGCATCGTGTCGGCTCACGGCGGCCTGTACGCCGTGCGCCGGCAGCTCTTCCGCCCGGTGTCCGACTCCGCGGTCACCGACGACTTCGCCATCTCGACCGGGGTGATCGAGGAGGGGTTCCGCTTGGTCTTCGAGCCCGACGCCCGGGCCAGCGAGTACGCCGTTCCGAAGGCCCAGCGCGAGTTCAGGCGCCGCGTACGCCTGATGACACGCGGCCTGCGCGGCGTGATCCTTCGCCGGCGCCTGTTGAACCCCGCCCGTTACGGCTTCTACGCCGTGGTCCTGTTCTCCCACAAGGTCCTGCGCCGGCTCGTACCCGTGCCGCTGGTCGCCATCGCCGCCGCGAGCGCGTACCTCGCCCCGGCCCACCCGTTCTACCTGGCGGTCGCGGCGTCCCAGGCCCTGTTCTACGCACTGGCGGCGCTCGGGTTCCTCCTGCGGCGCGCCGCGGCGGGGCGCCTGAAGGTGGTGTACATCCCGTTCTACTACTGCATGGCCAACGTGGCCTGCGGGGTGGCGCTCGTGCAGCTGCTGCGGGGCCGGCGGATCGAACTCTGGCAGCCTCAGCGGCAGGCGGTGCGCTGACGCAATGAACATCGCCCGCACGGCCGCACAACCGCTGCATATCCTGACGACCGGGCTGCTGGCCGCGAGCGCCGCCGGCGGCATCGCGGTGCTGGTCGGCCAGGCCGGCGCTCCCACGGTGCTCGTCCTGATGCTGGGGGCCGTCGGCGCCGGCGTGATGCTGGCCCGCCCCGACTGGGCGACGCTGCTGACGGCCTTTCTCCTCTACGTGAACCTGCCCGCGATCCTCACCAAGGAGCACGGCCTGCCGGGGCCCGTCGCCGGCGGTGTCATCCTGCTGTTCGGGGTGCGGCTGGTGCACCGGCTGGTGATCGAACGGCGGCCGCCGCGCGTCGACTGGACGCTCGGCCTGATGGTGGCGTACCTCGCGTTCATGCTGCTGTCCACGCTGGCGGCCGTGGACACGTCGCTCGCGCTGAACCGCGTCTTCGAGTTCGTCGCGGAAGGCCTGCTGCTGTACTTCCTCGTCATCAACGCGGTGACCGACCTCGCGATGCTGCGGCGCGTGTTCTGGGTGCTCCTCGCCGCGGCGGCCCTGGTGAGCACGCTCTGTCTCTACCAGGACGTCACGGGGTCGTACACGCAGGAGTTCGGCGGCCTCGCCCACCGCAACTACGAGGCGAGCGATGACTCGTCGAATGTCGAGGTGGTGCGGCGCCGCCGCACGTGGGACCGTGCGCAAGGGCCCGTGGACGAGCCGAACCGCTTCGCGCAGGTCCTCATTGTCCTGGTGCCGCTCGCGATGTTCCTCTTCCGCAACGCCGCAACCCCCCTGCAACGCCTGGCGGCGGCCGGCCTTGGAGGGTTGACCTTGATGGGCGCCGGCTTGACGCTGTCGCGCGGGGGGATCCTCACGCTCGCGCTGCTCGCCCTCGCCATGGCGCGGATCCGCTGGGTTCGCACCTTGCAGCTGGCCGCTGGCGCGGCGGTGATGGTCGTCGTCTTCTCCGCCGTCTCCCCCTTCTTCGTGTCGCGGATGCTGAGCATCGTCAACGCGGGCCACCTGCTTGGCGACGACCAGTTCAGCCACCAGCAAGCCGATGGGGCGATGCGCGGGCGGCTGACGGAGATGCTCGCCGCGTTGCACGTCTTCATGGACCACCCGGTGATCGGCGTCGGCCCGAGCCAGTTCGCCCGGTACTACTTCGTCGACTACGCCGGCAACGCCGGCATCAAGTTCCGCGAGATCAACGTCCCCCGGCGCGCTCACAGCCTGTTCTTCGAGCTCGGGGCCGAGCAGGGCGTGCTCGGCCTCGCCGGGTTCTCCGTTCTGGTCGGCGGGCTGATGTGGAAGCTCTGGCGGGGGCGGCGGCGGTGGCTGGGGCGGGATCTCGAGAGGGCCGACCTTGCGGCCGCGCTCACGCTGAGCCTCTTCGCGTACCTGGCCACCGGCTTCTTCCTGCACCTGTCCTATCAACGCTACTTCTGGCTCCTGGTGGCCCTCGGAAGCGCCGCGCTCCACGTCGTGACGTCGCGGGAGCGAGAGCCGCGCCCGAGCGCTGACGGGCGAGGCGGGAACCGCCTCGCGGCGGTCGGGGAGACGACGAGATGAGAGGTTCCCTCCGCATCCTCATGTATCACCGCGTTCTCGATGCCGGGAGCACCGCCGCCTGCAGCCCGTCGGTGATCAGCGCCACGCCGGCGGCCTTCGACGAGCAGATGCGGCAGGTCGCCCGTCGCTACCGGGCCCTGTCGCTGGACGAGGCGCTCGAGTGCGTCCGCAACGGCCGCTCCCTTCCCGCACGCGCGGTTCTCATCACCTTCGACGACGGCTGCCGGGACTTCGGCGAGGTGGCGTGGCCGATCCTCCGCCGGTACAAGCTGCCTGCCACGGTCTTCGTGCCAAGTGCGTTCCCCGGCCACCCCGCCCGGTCGTTCTGGTGGGACCGCCTGCACGCCGCGATCGAAGGCACGAGGCGGCAGGCGCTGGAGACTCCCGCCGGACGGCTGCCCCTCGGCACCGTGGCGGAGCGGCGCGCAGCGGTCGGCTGCCTGCAGCGGATCGTCAAGCGGACGCCGCACGCCGAGGCGATGCGGATGGTGGACGGGTGGTGCCGGGAGCTGGGGGGGCAGCAGCCGCCCCCCAACGAGGTCCTGCGCTGGGACGAACTGCGCGCACTCGCGGCTGACGGCGCGACCATCGGGGCCCATACCCGCACGCACCCGGCCCTGACGCAGCTCTCCACCGAGGAGGCGAGGGAAGAGATCCGGCAGTCGGCGGCCGACGTGAGGCGCGAAATCGGCAGCTGCCCGCCGGTATTCGCCTATCCCTTCGGCGACCACGACGACCGCATCGTCCAGGTGGTGCGCGAGGAAGGCTTCGAGCTGGCGCTGACGTGCCTCGACGGCCACAACCGGCTCCCCGGGGACGACCGGCTGCGGCTGCGCCGCATCGGGATCACGCGCCGGACGACCGGGGCGATCTTCCGCCTGCGAATGACCCCCGCCGGGTCGGCCCTCGACCGGTGGCGGCACGGCGGCCGTGGGGGGGCGCATCCCGCGGCGGCCAGACCGGTCGAGCCTGGGGAGGAGCGGCCGGCCAGGGTGGCGTACGTCATGTCTCGCTTCCCGAAGCTGAGCGAGACCTTCGTCCTCAACGAGATGGCGGCGTGCGCCGAGCAGGGGATCGCCGTGGAGCTGTACCCGCTGCTGCGCGAGCGGCAGCCGGTCGTGCACCCCGAGGTGGACGCGTGGGTCCGCCGCGCGCACTATCATCCCTTCGTCTCGCCGGCCATCGTGCGGTCCAACTGGCGGTTCCTGCGCGAGCAACCGGTCCGTTACGCGAAACTGGCCGCCACGGTCCTCCGCGAGACCTGGCGGAGCCCGAACTTCCTCGCCGGGGCCATCGGCATCTTCCCGAAGTCCGTGCACTTCGCCGACCTCATGCGGCAGCAGGGCGTGACGCACGTGCACGCCCACTTCGCAACGCACCCGGCGCTCGCGGCGTTCATCGTGCACCGCCTCACCGGGATCCCGTTCAGCTTCACCGCCCACGGTTCCGATCTCCACGTCGACCGGCGGATGCTCGACACGAAGGTCGCGGCGGCCGCGTTCGCGATCGCAGTCTCGTCGTACAACCGGGAAGTGATCGTCCGCGAGTGCGGGGAGGGCAGCCGCGGGAAGGTGCACGTCGTGCACTGCGGAGTTGACCCGCTGTTCTTCGGGCCGCGTCCCGACGACCGTCGGCACGAGGGGCTGTTCCGCGTCGTGTGCGTGGCGTCGTTCGAGGAGGTGAAGGGCCACCGCTACCTGGTGGAGGCCTGCGCACTGCTGCGGGCGCGGGGTGTGCCGGTGGTGTGCGATCTGATCGGGGAGGGGCCGCTCCGGCGGGCCATCGAAGCGCGCGTGGCAGCGGCCGGCCTGCGGCAGATTGTCCGCTTTCACGGCGGGCTCCCGCGCCCGGAGGTCTCACGGCTCCTCGCCGCAGCGGACGCCGCGGTGCTCGCCAGCCACCCGACCCGCTCGGGGAAGCGGGAGGGGATCCCGGTCGCGCTGATGGAGGCAATGGCGTCCGGCCTTCCGGTGGTGGCGACGGCGATCAGTGGAATCCCCGAGCTGGTCCAGTCGGGGTTGACGGGGTTCCTGGTACCGCCGCGCGACCCGGACGCGCTTGCCGACGCGCTGCAGCGCCTCGCGGCCGACCCGGATCTCCGCCAGCAGATGGGGACGGCGGGGCGGGCGCGAGTGATGCGCGACTTCGACCTTCGCGCGAATGCCGCCACGCTCGCGCGGATGTTCACCCCCGCCCGCGGGGACCTGCGCGTTCGGGTCGCGAGCTGAGCACGAGGGAGGGATCGAGGTGCTGCTGACTGTCACGAGCCGTGAGAAGGACGCCGGCAGGGAAGACCTCACCCGACGGCTGGAGCAGTACCTGGTGGAGTGCGCGGCCGCCTCGTTCCCGGAGCTCTCGGGCGCGGTCCGCGTGGCCCTTCGGCGCCGGGAACTGCGTGCGTTCACGACGTTGTACGAGTTCGCCCTGACGGCCGGCGCCACCGAGCGCCGGGTGTTGGTGAAGATCCCGGGCAACTCCGCGCGCAAGGATGGTCAGCCCGGCGAGACGGCTGTGGCCAGGCGGCCGCGCCGGTTCCCGCCGGTGGACCCGGCCTCGAGAGTGCGGCAGGAGTGCCTGGTGCTGAACGAGATGCACCGGTACTTCGGCAGCCTCGGCGACCCACGGTTCGCGGCGGTTCGCCCGGTGGGTCATCTCGACGACGTCGGGGCCTTCCTGATGGAGTTGTGCCCGGAGCCGTCCCTCAGCCGCCTGATGCTGGCGG
>DAOPQX010000050.1:11242-14743 GCA_035348395.1 Vicinamibacterales bacterium
CCGCGTGCCCGGCGCCCGCGCGGCGCGCCTGCGGCGCGCGTGCCGGAACGCGGGCGCCTGGCTGCGTGCGTGGCACGAGCACCCGGGACTGGCGCACACGGTGACGCGCAACACGACCCGTGACGAGTTCGTCGGGGGGATTTGCGAGCTCACCCGATACGTTGCCGGAATCGACGGCAGGGCCGGGTGGATGGACGAGGTCTGCGAGCGGGTGGCGGCCTCGGCACTTCGCACCTTGCCACCCGAACTGCCGAGCGGCGCCTTCCACGGGGATTTCGCGCCGCGGAACGTCCTCGCCGGAGTCGACGGGCGCGTAACGGTGATCGACACGGCCGCACGCTGGCGCACGCCGATCTACGCCGACCTCGCGTACTTCCTGTTCTCGGTGGACGCGGCACGGCCGCAGGTCTACACCGGCGGCCTGATGTTCGGGCAGTCCGCCGTGGATGCCTGGCGCGCCGAGTTCCTGCGGGGGTACTTCGAAGACGACCCGGTGCCGGTCGGCGCGATCGCGCTGTTCGAGGTGGATGCGCTGCTCGACCGCTGGGCGGCGGAGGCCGCGCGAGTGGCGGCGGCTGGCGCGAACAAGGGCGGGAACCGGTGGCGGTTCCGCGCCTGGGATCGGTTCCTGAGAGCGCGCCTGCGCGACAGGTTGCGGGAACTCTCCTGAGACCGGGGCCGGCCCGCCCTGGAGCCGGCCCCGGGAAGGTTACCGCAGCCGCTTGCCGGCGTGGGTCCAGAACGTCCAGGAGTAGCCGAACTCCCGGCCTTCCATCTGATCCCGCGACTTAACCTCGGGCATGCCGGCGTTGTAGAAGTAGTTGACCAAGGGCTGCGCCGCCTCGTGGAAACCGCGGAAGTAGACGTATCCCTTCGAGGCGTAGTTGTCGGCGGCGTACTTGATCCAGCGCGCCGCCCGCAGCAGCGCCTGGTCCGACGCGTCGACTAGGTCCCGGTAGCCGGCGCGTTCGAGCATGAGGACGGTGCCGAGGTAGGCGCCGAGCGCGACCTCGTTGTAGCGGACGCTCGAGAAGTCGTTCGGGAAGCTCGAGGCCGAGTAGCTTTCCGGTGTGCCGCGGCGCTGATCTTCAGGCTGGATGCCGTCGAAGTTGTGCCCGTCACGCTTCGCGCCCTTGGGGTTGATCCCCACCCACGACGCCTGGCTGCCCGGGTTCGCCTGCCACGACTGGTTCGACGTGTCCCAGCGCAGGCTGTACGGCGCGGAGGTGTCCCCCAGGAAGCGGCGCATGCGGACCGCGATGGTGTTGAGCGTCGCCGTGTCCCCCAGGTAGCGGCTCACCGCGGTGACCGCGAAGCACGCCCACGCGCCCTGGTTGTTCGGCCGCGCGACCTGCGTGCGGATGGTGGACGGGCTGCTGTCGTACGGGACGTCGAGCTTGCGGCGCAGCCACGCCCGGAACTGCGTGTCGAGCGTCGGGTCGTACTCCCGCAGGTTGATGAGGTCCGCGCTGATCGCCCAGGTCCCCAGGTTGCGGTTGGGCGCCGTGCAGGACGACGACTGGTCCGGGCGGGCCATGACGTTGCGGATGGCTTGCGCCACCTTCGCCCGGTAAGTCCCGGCGCTGGCGTTCGGAGCCAGCCGCGCGTAGACGAGCGCACCGGCCATCGCCTGGACGTTGAAGACCTGGCCACTCTGGGTCTCGATCGACTGCACCGTCCAGCTCGAGTCGGCCTCGGCCTTCAGTTCGTTCCAGGCCGTGCCGCTCATCGGCAGGGCATCCAGCTCGGACTTGCCGATCCAGATCCCGGTGCGCGGTCCGGATCCGCCGCCCGTCCCGCCGGTCTGCTGGCTGAGGATTCGCACGTTGGTCGGTGGGCCGGGGGGCGTGGCCTGCTGGGCCAGTACACCGGTGAGCGCGGCGATCGAAATGAGTGCGGCAAGGCCGCCCCTGGTGGTCGCGTGCACTGTGAACGTCTCCCTTGTTCTGGCCGTTTCCCAAATTGATGAGCTGTGCGCGAGCACCGAGAAACGGGATGTCCGAGGGTGTGCGAGCGGCGCGAGGAACGTCCGGCGTGGGGGACGAGCGCCAGGACGGCCGCTCGCCGGGGAGCGTGCGAAAGTCGGGCCGGGCACACTGCCGTCATCATCCGGGTCGGATTCTTCCGGAAACCGGGATCCGCTGACGGATCCGGGAACCCGGCCCCCTGGGCTCACACGCCAACTTTGACCGCACGATCCTATTTCTGTTGCTGACCTTGGCGGCGGGAAAATGGGATCCCCGTCCCATGGTCTGCCAGCTAGCGGCGTTTACAGTGGTCCATGCCCCGCAGCCAGCCCCACCAGGACCTCGCCTGGCCTCCGGCACCCGACGACCTGGCCTACCTGGATCTCGAGCAGCCCGAACAACCGCCGCCTTCAACCGGGTTCCCGGGCGTTGACGAAACCGTCAGACGCGCGCCCGAACGACGCGCGGGCCACGACCCCTCTCCGCGAAAGCCCGAACCCTTCATCCTGCCCCCGGCCCGCCCCCAGCTCCCGCTGGTGACGGGCGCGAAGCGGTTTGCAGGGCGCGGAGCGCTCGCCCTGCTCGCCGTCTGCCTGCTGGCCGCGCTGGTGGTGGCGGTGCTGCGACTGGCTCCCGCCGGACCGGCCGCTTCCCCTGGAGACGCCGGTGCCCCGGCGGACACGCTCGACTCGACGCCGCCCGTGGCCGCAGAACCGCCCGCCCCAACCACCGGCTCGCTGGCCGTGCGCACCGAACCGGCCGGCGCCATCGTCACCGTGGACGGCAAACGCCTCGGCGCCTCGCCGGTGATCGTTCCGTCGATCGGGCCAGGCGAGCATGCGGTGGTGATCCAGCACGCGGGAGGCACCTACCGGCATGCCGCGCGCGTCGCTGCCGGGGAAACGGTGTCGCTCGTCGTCCCGCTGCCGGCGGCAGCCGAGCCCGCGGCGGCGCCTGCCGCCGAGGGTTCGATCCAGGTCCGCGCCCCCTTCGAGCTTCGCGTGACGAAGGAGGGCCGACTGCTCGGCACGAGCGAGATGGACCGCATCCCGCTCGACGCCGGCACCCACACGGTGCAGCTCACCAACGAGGCGGTCGGCTACCAAGCGAGCCGCACCGTCCGGGTTTCGGCCGGGCGCACGACGATTGTCGAGGCGGAGGTGCCGGAAGAGCCCGTGGCCATCAACGCGATCCCCTGGGCTGAGGTCACCATCGACGGGCGGCCGGTGGGGCAGACCCCGCTCGGCGCGCTCACGGTGCCGATCGGCCCCCACCTGGTGGTGTTGAGCCACCCGCGATTCGGGGAGAAGACCGTCCGGACGACGGTCAGGGCCGGGGAGCCGGCGCGGATCAGCGTGGACATGCGGCGGTGACGCCCCGGGCAGGCCGCGGGAGACCCATGCAGAAACGGGGCTAAAGCCCCTACTAGTACAGGAACATGGGCTTGCCGAGCATGTCGCGCACGCGCGGCCGGTACTCGTGGGTGTCGTACAGGGCGGTTACGTCGACGCGCTTCTTGCCCTGGATCACGAGG